>JABDNZ010000404.1 GCA_013043565.1 Gemmatimonadota bacterium
GCTTCAGTGGGGGCGGATTCGGAGGGGGGGGTGGAGGCGGTTTTTAGGGAGCGACCCGGAAGGGGGCGGCTGAGTCGAAACGAATCAGTCACGTTACCCGCCGTATCGGAATGAGATAAACTCACTCCGGGTGGCGCCCCGCTACAAGCCTCCCCTTGGCCGGCCAATAGGCAAAAACAGCCAATGGAACCCGAGTGTTTTCTGCCTTTCCTCCTTCGGGAAAAAAACTTGGTACCCCTCCTGCAGGAGTAACCGGCGGAAAAGTGCGCCATGACCGCCCGAGAAATGCCTGAAGGCGATCGCAAAGATCAAGGAAGGAGTACCCTGGCCATGCTTCGGAAACTCGAAACCACCAAGTCCCTCTTGCTGGGGACCACCGTAGTCCTGATGGGAGCCTTTTCTGGCTGCTCCCTCGTGAAGAAAGACGAGTTGGACGGCCAGTTGGCCACCATGCGAGCCGAAATGGAAGCTGAGAGGCGAGCCGAGATCGCGGAAGGGGACCGCCGCCTCGCCGAGGAGCTGAACGGGCAGATGGATGGCCTCGCAGCCCGCATGGATGGGCTGGAAGAGGATCTGGCCGCCATGGCCAGCGATTTTGATGCGAGAATCGAGGAGTTCGCCATGGCCCTTCGCTTCGATGTTCCGATTTACTTCGGGTTCGACGAGGACGAGGTCACAGCGGAGTACATGGGCTTCTTGGACCGGTTCGCCGAGGTCGTGAACCGCTACTATCCCTCCAGCACCGTCACCGTTGAAGGATTTACCGATAGGGTCGGGACCGTCGAGTACAACAAGGCCCTGGGAGAGCGCCGGGCGAAGTCCGTCATGGAGTATCTCGTGAGCCGCGGTGGGCTGAGCGCTGAGAGGATCCGAGCCGTGAGTTACGGTGAGGCGGCGGACCGGTTGGTCTCCGCCGACCGCCATGGCCCCGGGCCTGACGGTTGGGAAAACCGGCGGGTAGCTTTGGTCATCGACCACAACGGAGCCTGATTGGCCTTACGGAAGTTTCTCTTCCGCATGACAAGAAGGGGCCCCGTAAAGGGGCCCCTTCTTTGTTCTTCAACTCGATTTCTTCCGGGCCACAGCCCAGTCCGGTTCAGCTTTCGGTCTTCGCCCCAGTGTTGATCTTGAAGGGCACATAGCCCGGGCACCAGGCGACAATGGAGGTGACCAACGGGATCAAGCCGATCAAACCCCACCAGCTTTGAAAGTAGATCCCAGCCACCAGGATCCCGATTCCCAGGATACCCCGGAAAATCCGGTCGCCCTTGCCCATGTTGCAGGTCATGATCTCCTCCTTGCCGAATCAGACTAAAATGGCTGCCGGTTCCTCTAACATCTCTTTTAATGTCTGGAGGAACCGTGCGCCCGTCGCGCCATCGATCACTCGGTGGTCGCAGCTCATGGTAACTTTCATCAGGGGTTTCACCACGACCTGACCGTCTTTCACCGCGGGGTTCTCCTCGATGGCCCCCACGGCCAGGATACCCGCCTCGGGAGGATTGATCACACCGGTGAATTCGTGGATCCCGAACATGCCCAGGTTTGAGACCGAGAACGTGGAGCCTGTGTACTCCTCGGGCTGAAGCTTCTTCTCCCGGCCTCGGGCAGCCAGCTCCCTGATCTCCCGACTGATAGCGGCCAGACCCTTCCTGTTCGCGTCCCGAATGACCGGGGTGATGAGACCGTCCTCCACGGCCACCGCCACGCCCAGGTGAACCCGGTAGTGGCGCCGAATCGCCTCACCCGTCCACTGGGCGTTGGCCTCGGGGTGCCGCTCCAGGGCCCCGGCAACGGATTTCAGAACGAAGTCGTTGATGGAGACCTTGTCCCCTTGAGGTTCCAGCAGGGCGTTCACTCGCTTCCTGGCCGCCAGGGTCCGGGTCATGTCCACCGTGATCCGCAGGAAAAAGTGGGGTACCGGGCTGATCGACTCCACCAACCGCTTCGCGATGGCCTTTCGCATCTGAGAGAGGGGAAGATCCTCGAAATCATTGGCTGGCGCCCCTTCCGGCCCCGACATCGGGACCCTTGCCGGAGAGCCACCCATCGGAGCTTCCGCTGAAAGTACCGGGGCGCCGGCGTCGCCCCTGGCCGCCTCCACGTCCCGAACGACGATTCGGCCTCCCGGGCCCGAGCCGGAAACGGTCTTCAGATCCAAGCCGACTTCCTCGGCCAGCCGCCGAGCCAAAGGAGACGCTTTCAGCCGTTCGCCGTCCTCATCTGGCTCACCGGTTTCCACGGACTCCGGCCTCGCACCTGGCTCCCCAGGCTCCCCGGGTCCGTCGACCGATGATGCGTCCGGGGCGGGGGCCACTTCGCTGGCCTCTGGCGCCTCCGAGCCTTCCGCCACCGGCGTCGGCGTGTCACCGCCGGCACCGATCAGTTCACCGATATCCTCGTCGGCGGCGGCGATGATCGCGATAACCTCACCAACGGGGGCGGTCCCGCCCTCGCCCAGGAGCACCTTCCGAAGGACCCCCTCTCCCCTGGCTACGAGTTCCATAGTGGCCTTGTCGGTTTCGATCTCAGCCAGGATCTCGCCGTTTGCCACGGAGTCCCCTTCGGCTTTCAGCCAACGAACCAACTGCCCCTCTTCCATCGTCGGGGAAAGCGCTTCCATGTGGACCTTGGTTGCCATCTGGTTCGTCCCTCAATCCCTATAGAGAACACGCCGGCAGGCATCCACCACCCGCTGGACGTTGGGTTTCGCAATCTGTTCGAGGTTCTTGGCGTAGGGCATGGGCACATCGGCCTGGGTCACCCGGAGAACGGGAGCGTCCAGGTAATCGAAAGCCTCCTCCTGGATCGTGGAGACGATCTGTGCACCTATGCCCGCATAGGGCCAGCCTTCCTCCAGGTAGATGGCCCGGTTGGTCTTCCGAACGGAAGCCAATACTGCATCCACATCCAGGGGCCGAAGGGACCTCAGGTCCAGGACTTCTGCCTCTACACCGTCTCTTTCCAGCCGTCCCGCCGCCTGCAGGGCCAGGTGGACCATCTTCCCATGGGTGATGATCGACACATGGTCCCCCTCCCTTTTGAGATCGGCCAGCCCAAGGGGGACGAGATGTTCTCCCTCTGGCACTTCTCCCCTCAGGTTGTAGAGGAGCTCCCCCTCCATGACCACGACCGGGTCATCGTCCCGAATCGCCGACTTCAGGAGACCCTTGGCATCGGCCGGCGTGGCTGGAGCCACCACCTTGATACCCGGGGCGTGAGCATACCAGCTCTCCAAAGCCTGAGAGTGCTGGGCAGCCAGTTGGAGGGCGGCTCCCGTGGGGCCCCGGAAGACCATGGGGATATTGAACTGCCCACCGGACATATAGAGCATCTTCGCCGCCGAGTGGAGGACCTGGTCCAACGCAAGGACGGAGAAGTTGAAGGTCATGAACTCCACGATCGGGCGGAGGCCAACCATGGCGGCGCCGACGCTCAAGCCGGCAAAACCCAGCTCGCTGATCGGGGTGTCCACCACTCGCTGGTCACCGAAGCGATCCAGCAAGCCCTTGGAAACCTTATATGCACCGTCATACTCCCCTACCTCTTCGCCTATGAGAAAGACGGAGTCGTCTCTCTCCATCTCCTCGACGAGAGCTTCGTTCAGGGCCTGTCTGTAGGTGAGTTCAGGCATTCGGAGTGCTGATCCAATAAAGGGACAAGACCTATCGGTCTCTTCCGTCGAAAAAGAGTCGGCCGTGTTCGTTGATTTGTGAGTAAACGTTGGTATACAGCTCGGAAGAGTCCGGCACCGGGGCCGCATCGGCGAACTCCACTGCCTCGTCCACCTGGGACCTTACCTCCTGGTCCATGATCTCCAAAGCCTCTTGACTCAGGACATCGGCTGCAAAAAGGCGATCACGGAGGATCTTGATCGGGTCGTTTGTCTCGGTCTGGTCGGAGACCTCTGCTTTGGACCTGTAGGTTCCCGACACCGGATCCGACATGGAGTGACCCCGGAACCGGTATGTCCGGACCTCCACGAACCGAGGTCCGCCCCCTTCTCTGACCTCCTTCACCAACCTCTCGAAGTGCCGGTATGTCTCGAGTACCTCCTGGCCGTTCACGACGCTGGCAGGGATCTGGTAAGCCGCAGAGCGCTCTTCCACCTTCGTGGCGGAAACCCTGCCGAAAGCCGTACCCATGCCATACTCGTTGTTCTCTACTACGAAGATCACGGGCAACTGCCAGATGGCCGCCATGTTCAGAGCCTCATGGAAGGCGCCCTGGTTCACAGCTGCTTCCCCCATGAAACACATGGCCACACGATCCTCGCCCCTGTACTTGATGGCCCAACCCATGCCGGCCGCCAGAGGGACTTGGCCGCCGACGATCCCGTGGCCGCCCATGAAGGCCTGATCGACGGCAAAGATGTGCATGGAGCCGCCTTTCCCGGACGACGACCCGGAGGCCTTTCCATACAACTCGGCCATGACCGCGGAGGGATCCACGCCCCTGGCCAAAGCCTGGGTGTGCTCCCGGTACGCGGTCACCAGGTAGTCGTCGCTGCGCAGAGGAGTGATACTCCCGGCGGCCGATCCCTCCTGACCGATGTGAAGGTGGCAGAAGCCCCCGATCTTTCCGATGGCATAAGACTCCTCCGCCTTCTCCTCGAAGCGGCGGAACAGGAGCATCTTCCTCAACAGCTCCAAAAGCTCGGAGTCGGAGAAGCCTTTCAAAGGATCGTCGGTTGGATCCTTTTGGTGGTCAGGAATCCCGGACATGTTCGCCCGAGCCATACCTGATTCCATCCTCATCCTCCCCCTGCATCAGAACGATTGACTTCCAACTGGACCAGAGGCGGCATCCACTCCGCCGGAGCCGGAACGTCGGCTTCCAGGACCTCCTGGATCGGCCCAGCGGCGCCGGCCTGGACCTCCCGGGCCTGTTCTTTCGCATGATAGCTGGATCGCACCAGGGGGCCGGACTCGACATGGGAGAACCCCATCTCCTCCTCCCCGATCCGCTTCCAGACCGCAAATTCCTCCGGCCCGACCCAACGAGCCACGGGAATGTGAGCCACGGAGGGCCGCAGATATTGGCCCAACGTGAGGATGTCCACCCCGGCCTCCCTGACGTCGGCCATGGCCTGCCGGATCTCGTGGGCTTCCTCGCCCATGCCCAGGATGATCCCCGTTTTGGTCAGAGTCCCCGGGTCCATGCGCTTCGCCGCTCCCAAGTAGGAGATGGATCGCCAGTATCTACCCCCCGGCCTGACCTCGGGATGGAGCCTTTCCACGGTTTCGAGGTTGTGGCCAAGGATCTCCGGCTTTGCCTCCACGACCTTCCTGAGGGCTTCCTCGTCCCCTTTGAAGTCCGGAATGAGAACCTCCACCGAACACCCCGGGACCCGTGCATGAATCTGCCGGATGGTCTCGGCGTAGATCCCTGCCCCGCCGTCCGGGAGCTCATCCCTGTTCACGCTTGTGATGACCGCGTGCTCGAGCTCCATGGCCGCCACCGTGTCCGCCACCCGGAAGGGCTCTTCCTCGTCCAGGGTGGTCGGCATCCCGTGGGCCACGCCGCAATACTTGCATGCCCGGGTGCATACGTCTCCGAGGATCATGAAGGTGGCGGTTCCGGCCTCCCAGCATTCGCCGATGTTGGGACAGGCAGCCTCCTCGCACACCGTGTGCAGGGACTGGTGTCTCATCAGCTTCTGGAGCCTCAGGTATTTCTGCCCGCCGGGAGAACGGACCTTGAGCCAGCCCGGCTTCCTGGCCTTGAGCTCGATCGTTTGGAGATCGGCGTGGGCCCGGATTCTGGAGGTCCCTTTGGGCTTCACCTCTCCGGTGTTCTTCCCCTTGGGTGCGTATCCGCCGGGGGCTCTTGTCTCGGCTTCCGCCACCTCTTCACCTCCACCTCGAACTTTCAGGGTAGCAAGCTTAAAAAGTTAACCCTCACTACCGTAACCTTGAACCCTCGGTATGATCCCATGGCCGGGTGGGTCCGACCCATGGGTCTTTTACTCGTTCAAGGGCTTTGGCCCAAGTCGGGGACGCCGTTCTCCTCGGCCCTCAGCTTCAGGTCTGCAGTGAAACGGGAAACGATATGATCCACGGCCTCTTGAGGTGAGTCGGTGACTTTGATGAGATCCAGGTCCTGGGGAGAGATTTTTCCTTCTTCCTGAACGGTGTTCTTGAGCCAATCCAGAAGGCCTCCCCAATAGTCCGACCCGAATAAGACGAGGGGGAAGTCCCGGATCTTACCGGTCTGGATGAGCGTGAGAGACTCGAACAACTCATCCATGGTGCCAAAGCCCCCGGGGAAGATGACGAAGGCCTGAGCGTATTTCACGAACATGGTCTTGCGGACGAAGAAGTACCGGAAGTGGATCTTCAAATCGGCGTGGGGATTGAGATCCTGTTCGAAGGGGAGCTCGATGTTCAAGCCGACGGAAGGGACTCCTGCCTCCCGGGCCCCCTGGTTCGCAGCCTCCATCATGCCAGGACCGCCCCCGGTGATGATGGAAAAGCCTGCTTCGCCCAGGCGCCGGGCCGTTTCCACACATTGGGCCCAGCCGGGGTCGTCGGGTTGTGTTCGAGCCGACCCGAAGATCGAGACCGCCGGCCCGAGGCCCATGAGCTCATCGAACCCCTCGACGAACTCTCCCATAATCCGAAAGACCCTCCAAGCCTCCCCCTTGGCCACGACCGACGGCAGCTCTTCCAGGTGCTCCACCGCCGTCCGAAGGAAAAGCTCGTCCTCCGTCAATCGGGACCGCTGGGCACGCTCCCTTGAAAGTCCATTCCTTCTCTCACTCATTCTGTCGATCACTCCTTGGTTTCCGCCGATGATCAACCCCGGCCCAGGAAGGCTTCCGCCTCCTCACGATACGCCGGAAAAATTGGTTGATGATGCTCATATCCGGGTCTCAACAAGCCCATCTCGGTGTCGTAAACGTCCAGAAAATGCCCATAAAACCCTTCCGCCCCTTCCTCATCCCCAAGGGTGGCGGAGGCTCGGCCCGCCACGGCCAGAAGGAGAAGATAGTCCGGGACTTGGGCCAACCCCTCTTGTGCCTTGGCGAGAGCCGCTTCGGCATCCCCCCCCACTTCGTGCAGCAGTGCGAAATGGAACAGTCCGTCGGGGTCCGTGGGGTTCACCTGCTCGTAAATCACCAGGGCCTTGGGGAGAAAAAAGTCGACGTCGGCCGTATCCCCCGCGCTGCTGGAGGTCATCACCCGATTGAATAGAATCGTGGCCTGTTCTTCCAGGCTCATGGTGGTCAGGTCCACCGCGGCTCCCTCGCTAGACGACCCTCCCATGCCCGCTGGCGCGGCCCCGCCCCCTTGCGGCCCGGTCCCTCGAGTCAAGACCGGGTACCCAAGGGCGAAGAGGACCACGACCAAAAGGGTCCCTGCTACCCACCAGGCCACGGTAGGATTTCCCCCGGAAGGGGATCGGGCCTCCTGGGTCCCGCCCTTGACTGGCCCCGGGCCTGCCCGGCCCCCCCGGCCGGACATGGCCTTCCCACAACCCGTGCAAAATCTCGAGCCGGGGGGCACTGAGGCTCCGCAACTTTTGCAGTTCTCTGATTTCAGGGAATTACCACAGGCGGAACAGAACTTCCCGGAAGCAACGGCACCGCATGCTGGACATTTCATCGCTCGTTCCCCTCATTCGTTTCCGCCAGAGCGTTGAACAGGAGTGGCCAGGTGGTGACCGTTTGCCCCCGATAGTCGGGTTGGAAGCCGAAGAGGATCACCGAACCTCGTCCTACCCGAGCCTCCACGATAGCCGCCTTCCCTCCGATGTACTCCGGCCCCAGGAGCCACCCGGAAAGAAGGGGGTTCCCTTCTGTATACCGGGCTACCACCTCCACCTCTGGATCGTCCACGTCGAAGGCCCGACTGCTCTCCCAATACCAGACGGGAGTAGAGTCACCCTTGCCCGTGTTCACTGGATGGCGTTCTTCCAGGTCCACGCTGAGGATCGAGCCGGGGATGAAGAAGTCCTGCGCCGGCAACCGCTCGACTGCGTTGGTGACTCCGAGTTCGAACAGATCGATCAAGAACTCGGTTGCCTCCTCCACGGCCACCACCCGCCCACCGTTTCGCACAAAGGCCTGAAGCGACCTGACGCCCTCCGGACCCAGACCCCCGGTGTACTCCTGCGGCAACGTCCCCGGAGCATGCCCTTCTCGAATCGACCCAGGCTCCTGACTCTGGAAGAGAATGACATCGTAGTCCTGATTCAGGTAGCCAGCCCGAATCCTGGCATCCCGGAGGGTGTCGTAGGCAAGTCCGTGCTGGTCGAAAACCCACCGGGTCCAACCTTCCGGCATGGGCTCTTCCCAGGATCGGTAAAAACCGATTCGGGGGCCTCCCGGATCTGACAGAGATTCGGGCAACCTGAAATCCCAGTCGGGAATACCGATGGGGTCCGAAAGGGGGGCGGTAATCCTGTCCTCGACGGGAACGGCATCGATCTCCATTAGGAACCCCAGCGTGTGGGCCGTCACGTCGTAGGGCCGAAGCGGTGGGCCGCCCGGATATTCTCGCAGATCCGGATACCGCTGAATCTCGAGCATGGTCTGGGCGAACGAAGCATAGGGTTGGTGCATGGGAATAACGAAACTGCCGGCGGGGAACCGCTCGCCATCTGCCGTGAAAGCCGCCTCTGCCCGGTGAACCTCGACGTCTCCCGTGGTCAGAATCCGGAGGGCATAGGCAAGGCCGGTCTCATTGGCCTGGTTCGCCGGGATCACCCAGGCTTCCGGCCACCGCTCCCACCCCTCCACGGCCCGGCGGTTGATCTGGTAGAAGTTCTCCAACCAATACCGG
>JABDNZ010000225.1 GCA_013043565.1 Gemmatimonadota bacterium
ATTTGATCGTGTCGTGGCGCTCTGCCCGGGCCTTGGCGGCGTCCGCAGCATCCAGGGCCTTGCCGACAGCCCCAGCGCCCGGAACCGGGAGGGTGCTGATGATGCTGTCCTTCTCTCTTCGGGTAAGAGTATCCTGAGCCGCTTCGTCCGCCTGACCCGCCCCACCCCCGCAAGCCGCGCTTGAAGCGAAGATTGACAAGATCAGAATCCCGGCGGGAGCTGTCTTTCGAAGGTTCATCGGGGTTTTCTCGCTATCAAAAAGCCTCGGGGGTAAAACCAACGGCGGTCACGAACCCCATGAGGTCCGCAAGGTCCAGTTCCACGATCGACTGGACCGTCACCTCTTTGGTCTCTAACGAAACCGCTACCGACTCCACCCCCTCGAGTGTCTCCAGGGCCCCCCTCACCGCGGCTTCGCAGTGGCCGCAAGTCATATCGGGTACCCTGAATCGGATCTCCTTCATCCCTCTCTCCTCCTAGTTTCTGCTCGGCTCGTCATTGAACCACTCCTATCCCACGGCGCCCCGTCACCTGAAACCCACCACGCTAGGCTGAGATCCCATGGCGGGCCGCCTGGAGCATGGCATCCACGAACCGGTCCAGTTCTTCGGGGTGGGTGTAGACGCTCGACGTCACCCGCAGCCCCTCGAACTGTGCGTGTTTGATCGCCACCGTGATGATCTTGTGCTCTTGCCACAGCCAATTGTTCAAAGCCCCTGAGTCGATCCCTTCCAGCTGAATGTTCCCGATACCGCAGGAGAATTCCGGTAGTTGGCTGGTATGCAGGCGAAAGCGATCGTGCTCCAAGAGCGCGTTTGCCCAGTAGTCCCTCAGATACCTCAGGCGGGCCTCTTTCCTCTCGCCACCCAGACCCTGGTGGAAGGTAAGAGCCTCGCCGATGGCTAGGTAATTGGCAGCCGGGTGAGTCCCGATCTCCTCATACTTCCGGATGTCGTCGTCCATGCGTTCCGGGGCCGCCATCAGCGGCCAAAGGTCCGGAATCTTATCCCTTTTTACATAAAGAAGGCCGGTGCCGTGGGGGGCAAAGAGCCACTTGTGGAGGCTGGTTGCGTAATAATCACAGCCGAGATCAGGAAGCTTGAACTCAAAATGGGCCAGGCCGTGGGCGCCATCCACGATCACCGGTATCCCACGGCGCCTCCCCAACTCGCTGAGCTCCCGTACCGGAAAGATCTGGCCGGTGAGGTTGATGGTGTGGCAAATGAGGATCATACGGGTGCGGTCTGTGATCGCCCGATCGAATAGGCGGACAATCTCACCGGGGTCCTCCGCGGGAACGGGCACCTCGATCTGCTTCATGACCACTCCCTCTCGCCGCTCGCGCTGTCGGAAGGTCGTGATCATACGGCCGTAGTCCTGGGTCGTCGTCAGGACTTCGTCACCCCGCTGAAGGTCCATCCCGAACTGGAGTGTCTGAAGCCCCTCGGAGGCATTGCGAACGAAGGCGATCTCCTCGGGGTCCACCCCCCATTGCCGTGCCATCCGCAGCCGGACCCCCTCCCGCATCGGCTCCTGGATCTGCCACATGTAATAGGTGGGCGCCTTGTTCGAGAGATCCAAATGCTTCTTCATGGCATCCTGAACGAAGGCCGGGGAGGGGCTCACCCCCCCATTATTCAGGTTCACCAGGGTTCGATCCACTGTGAAAGCCCGCTGCACCTCGGCCCAGAACATCTCGTTGGATGCGACCTCCTGGGGTGAGCCGCCGTGGGAAGCGAGCTCTTTGGCCAAGGCCGCCGCGTCCTTCCGGAGCGCAGGGAGGGATACCGGGACCCCCGCAAAAGCGGCGGCGGCGGGAAGGCTCATGGAACCCAGGAATTGGCGGCGCGTCTGCATGGCTTCTCCTCCGATCCGGGATGAGGTCCACCCTTCGAGTCAATCTCGGCACGGCGGGATTGGAGTGGTGGAGGTCAGAATAGGGTCCGGAACCTCTGGTGTCACGGGAAACAAAGCGGTCTCTTTCCTGTAACAGTTTTCAAGCCGTCGGTGTCTCTAAAGAAGAAACGCCGGCGGCATCGCTTTCTCCGAAACCCGGTTCCCGAGAGATCTCGTACCGGGCACCGCCTCCGAATTCGGAGGAACAACATCCATCAACGGACTGGAATGAACAGGCTTACCGTCCGAATCACCCTGCTGACCTCTCTACTCCTTCTCGCCCCGTGTTCGGCATGTCTCTTGGCTCAGGTGCCGGACTCGGTGCGGGTCGACACGACCGGTACACCCGTGTTCCAGCTCCAAGGGCTGACCATCATCGTGCCCCGCCCGGTCTCCACTACCGGTGGAGCAAGCGCGGTGGAAGTAGCGCTGGACTCAATGGTCATGCGCCCGGCCCCGACCCTGGAGCAGGTCCTCAGGGAAATGCCACTGATCCAGATTCGACGGAACTCCAGGGGGGAAGCGCAGCCGGCCCTCAGAGGGGGAGAAGATCGCCAGAT
>JABDNZ010000407.1 GCA_013043565.1 Gemmatimonadota bacterium
CCTCCCAGTCGTCCCGATTGGTCAGGAAGGCCACCTGGTCTCCGTTGTCGGCCAAGGCCACCGAGCTGTATTCGCCTTCACCCGTGAGGATGGGCGTAGCCTCCGCAGACGATGTGCGGACGGCGTACACACCGTCGGCGGTCCCGTCTTCGTTCGAGGCGGTGTAAACCAGCCAGGCACCCTCATCGGTGAAGTAGTAGTTGGTCACGTCTTCGAATCGGGTTTCCTCCCCGCTCCGAAGGTCCCGGAAGACGAGGACGTCCCCTTCATCCTTGTCCCGTTCTTCCGGGCCCTCTCCCTCTTGGCCGCCCCCGCGACCTGCACCGCCGGGCCGGCCGCCGCCACGCCCGGCCCTGGCGGGCGCCTCCTCTTCGGCCTCCTCACCCTCCGCCGTGGAGTCCGGCTCCTCCTCTTCCGGCTCCAGGAGATAGGCCAGGTAGGAACCCTCATCGGCCGGAGTCTTCCAGTTTTGGACCCTCTCAGCCCGGAAGAAGTCGGCGTTGAACGACCCTCCACCGAAGGCAGAGGACAGATCGATGACGCCAAGAGAATCCTTGGGCATCTCGTCCCGGTCGGCGTCGGCGTCCTCCAAAGAGTCCACTACCGCGTGCATGGGATCGATCGTGAAGACCAGGAACCGGGAATCCGGGGTCATCCGGGGCCCGGAGGCCCTATCGACCTCCACGACCCGGGCAGTCCCCCCGGAGAGGGATCGTAGGGTCATGACGCCGTCGCCCTCCCTGGGGGAGATGGTGAATGCGATCCAGTCCCCATTGTTTGCGAGGGCGCGTCCGGAGATGCTCTTCCATATGTCGTAGTCGTCGTGGGTAAGGGCCTTTTTTCCGGTGACCTGGGCTCCCAGGAGGGAGGGGGCCGCCAGGAGGAGAAGGCCGAACGAAAGCAGGCGATAAACGATTTTCTTGGATCCCATTGTCACACCCGAGGGTTGTGGAAATCGATAAGGAGCCGGTCAGCCCCTTGAGCTATGGCAGAGTCCGAACATGATTCGGTGACCAGCCTATCCGCGGCAAGGCGACGGGGCGCACAACAGGAAGCGGCGCTTGCCTTTAGAGGGGCCCTCGGGGATATTGGCACGGTTCTTTGTTCGCCTCGGGGACTCATGGCTCATCCCTGAGGTCACTCGAGACTTGTATTCAGGAGCCCCAAAATGACTGACACGGCTCAACCTCCTCATCTCGCCGATCAGGGGACCTGGTTCGGCCATCCCAGGGGACTGGCCACACTCTTCTTCACAGAAATGTGGGAGCGGTTCTCCTACTACGGCATGAGGGGGATCCTGGTTCTCTTCATGCTCGACGCTATCGAGACGGGAGGGCTGGGCCTTGATACGTCCAAGGCCGGAGCCATCTATGGCCTCTATACTGGATTCGTGTACCTCATGGCCCTCCCTGGGGGTTGGGTCGCCGACCGCATCATGGGGGCCAAGAACGCGGTGTTCTACGGCGGTATCCTTATCGCTGCAGGGCAGTTCTCCCTTGCCCTTGGCTCGCAGACCCAGGTGGGGTTCTTCTCGGGGTTAGCTCTCATCGTCCTGGGGACCGGACTTCTGAAACCCAACGTTTCCGCCATCGTGGGGGATCTCTACCCCGAGGGTGGGGCCAGGCGGGACGCAGGTTTCAGCGTCTTCTATATGGGGATCAACATCGGCGCCTGGATCGGGCCGTTGGCCTGCGGGTTCCTAGGTGAGGGGATGGAAGGGATCTTCCCCGGCGCCTGGAAATATGCCTTCATGGCAGCTGGAACAGGGATGGTTCTGGGGTTGATTCAATACAGGATTGGAGCCGGGTTGAAGGGTGTGGGCGGTCCTCCGAAGCTGACCGCCGAGGAAAAGGGAGCTGCGAGCAAGGTGCTCTGGGCGGGTCTGGGGGGCTTGCTGGCCGCCGCCGTGATCCTGTACCTACTCCAATCCCAGGGGATCACCTCCATTACCCTGGAGCAAGCGGCCGGGGCCACCATCTTCATCATCGTCGGTTTGGCCGTCGCCTATTTCGCCTACCAGATCTTCCTCGGCCCCTGGAACACCGCCGAGCAGAAGAGATTGGTGGTGATCTTCTTCCTCTTCATCGGGGCCGCTCTCTTCTGGTCGGGGTTCGAGCAGGCGGGGTCTTCTCTGACCATTTTCGCTGATGTATTCACGGACAGGGCCGTCATGGGGTGGGAGATTCCCGCCAGCTGGTTCCAGTCGGTGAACCCCGTCTTCATCATCACCTTCGCCCCTATCTTCGGCTGGCTCTGGCTGGCATTGGGTAGGTGGAACCCGTCCCTCCCCTTGAAGTTTTCGTTTGGTCTGATCCTCCTCGGATCGGGTTTCCTTGTCATGGCCTGGGCGTCTCTCTATGTCGCCGGCGGCGCCCTGGTGAGCCCCGGCTGGTTGGTACTGACCTACTTCCTGCACACGTCGGGCGAGCTCTGCCTGAGCCCCATCGGGCTCAGCGCCACCACGAAGCTCTCCCCGAAACCCCTGGTTGGGCAGATGATGGGGATCTGGTTCATGGGGGCTGCCCTTGGGAACGTCGTCGCGGGCATGGTCGCGGGTCAGATGGATCCGGACGCCATGACGGCGAACCCGGATCTCCTGGTTGGGCTCTTCAGGAACATCGCCCTCTTCGCCCTCGGGTCCGGTGTCCTCTTCTTCCTCTTCAAGGGGCCCGTCAAGAAGCTGGCTGGCGGGGTGGAATAGCGGCCGGCTTCGGGCCGGCACCCGGTGACCCACTGCGCAGGAGGCGGGAGGCGCAGGAGGCGGGAGGCGCATGACGCCGGAGGCGCATGCCGCGTGAGGCGCTAGAGGCGTTCACGGAACGGGAAGGGAAATCGAAACGGCCGGGGGGATTCCTCCTCCCGGCCGTTCCCTGTCTCCCTCCGGAGCAGTCAACCCTTCTGGGGTCAGTTCGTCACTTGACCGGATCGGTCCGGGGTACCAGCTCCCGCCCCTTCCACGCCCACCACTTCAGCAGCTCCGGGTCGTGGTCCGCCGTCGACGCGTAGTAGACCGCGCAGCGAAAAACATAGAGGACGCATCGATCCTGATGCTCACCCCTTATGTGGATCAGGCGGGCGTACATCTCCTCCGGATCGGCTCCCACGAGGTCCGGGACTCGGTTGTAGCCTAACTCCTGGAGGTCCTTTGAGAGGCTGGGACCGATGCCTGGGATCTCCTGAAGTGGGTCTCCCCGTCTCTGCCATGCCATCCCTACTCCCCCGAGTCCAGCATCCAATCAGAGTCGCCCTCTTCCAGCTTGGGCTGTCCGGATTGGGCGAGCTTGATCGTGCCGTATCCGGTGAGAGCCCCAAAGGTGCCCATGGCCGCCAAGGTGATGGTGCCCACCGCTACTTCGAAGCCGAGACCCACCAGACTTCCGATTCCGAAGATTCCTGCCGGCACGAGGAGGCCGCAGAGGGTGCCCCACATTCCCATCCCTGCCGGGTTGAGGTCCTTGAGGCTGCGCCGGCTGTAGAACGTGCTTAAGACGGTGGAGAATGTCGTCCCTCCGACGAACCCGGAGAGGGCCGAAATCCCGACCACCGACAAGACTCCTGGGATGAAATAGCCCGGGCCCGGGGTTACCAGGTGGAGGAGGGAGTACAACCCAAAACCGCCGAGTCCCCAGGTCACCGCCCAGGTAATGGCCGTTCCAAGGCCGCCGCGAATTTTCCTCAATATTGCTTTCATCTTTCGAGCCGCTGCTTTCGTACCGCTGCTTCATTGCCGCTGATTGATGGTCAGAGCCGGCCGCTTCAGGCCGACCCGAAGATCTCTTTGAAGAATCTAGTTCCCTGATCCTCTGTCCAGAACGTAGGCAGTCCGGGGATCTGACCTCCCAGGAAGCCGACATGTCCCCCCCGACGAGCGAACGCGGGGAAAAGATAGGGGTTTTTCCCTACGATCTCATGGGGAATCGCCCGGGGCGGGAGGAAGGGGTCGTTCCGGGCGTGGAAGAGGAGTGTCGGCACTTTCACCCTGTGGAGGAACTGGCCGCAGCTCGACTGCCGGTAATAATCCGCCGCGTCCTCGAAACCGTGGAGCGGGCCCGTAGCATGATCGTCGAACTCTCGGAGCGTGGTGGAGGCGTAGACCTTCCGCAGGTCGAGGAGGGGTGATAGGAGGCCCTCCTTCGCCTTGACCTTCACCTTCAACTGTTTCAGGAAATACCGGGCGTACAGCCACCCCAAAGACCCCTGCTCCAGGTAGACAGCCCCCGCCGCCAGATCATAGGGGACGGAGATCCCCACGGCGGCTTTCAGTAGGCCGGTCCCACCGTCCTCCCTTTCCCCCAGAAGCTTCAGTAAGACGTTTCCGCCTAGTGAAAACCCTATGGCTCCGAACGGCCGATTCGGCCATCGGTCCCTGAGGAAGCGCAAGACGTGGTCCACGTCCTCCGTCCCACCGGAGTGATACATGCGGGGCTGGAGGTTCATCTCCCCCGAGCAGGATCGGAAGTTCAAGCCCACGGAAGCCATGCCTTTGGCCCGGAGGGCTTGAACCGCCTGGATCATATAGGGCCGCTGGGTGAACCCCTCCAGTCCGTGCAGTAGAAGTACGAGCGGGGCCCCGGGGTCGGGATCGGGGCCGAAGTCCAGGTCCAGGAAGTCACCGTCGGGGGTGTCGATCCGCTCGCGCGTGTAGGGGAAGGGCCCCGAGCGGCGGAGGTACTTGCCCCCCAGGGTTTGAAGGTGGCCCCCTGGTAGCCACCAGGCTGGGCGATAGTGGGCGACGGTGAATTTCGGCGGACTCTCCATTATCCTCGGAACTTAGGGCGGACCGGCCTCGGGGCGAAGAGGAGGCCCTTCCTTTCCTTGCCTCCTGGGACCCAGTACGGGATTCCCGTAGATTCGTTTCCCATGAGCCCCGAAGCTAAAAGCGGAGAGACCGGGACCAAACCGGTCGTCCCGCCCGGGCTGGCTCTCTTCGGAGCCGTGACGGCGGTATCCCTCGCCGGGCCGTTGGTCCGTTTTTCAGGGGCGCCGGCTCTGGCCATCGCCGGTTGGCGGCTCCTATTCTCCGTGGCCTTTATCGGGATTGTCCTCCTGGTTCGAGGGAGTTTCCTGAAGGGGGCCCGCATCACGCGGAAGGACTGGGCCCTGGGCATCTTGGCCGGGCTCCTTCTGGCGGGGCACTTCTGGGCTTGGGTAGCCTCCATCCAGTTCACGACCATCGCGAACTCCGCGGTTCTGGTGAGCACTCAACCCCTCTTCGTGGCGGCCCTCTCGGTCATGTTCCTGGGCGAACGCCCCGCCCGGCGACAGTGGGTGGGGATTCTCGTGGCCATCCTGGGTGCATTCGTAATCGGTTATGGCGCCTTCGGCCTGGGGGGGGAGGCGCTCCTCGGCGACGCCCTGGCCCTTTCGGCGGCCGTGATGGCAGCCGGCTATTTTTCCATCGGCCGAAGCTTGAGGAAAAAGCTGGACCTCTGGGCGTATATCGGGATCGTCTACGGCGCGGCGGGCGGCCTCCTCCTGGTGGCGGTCCTTGTTTCCCCCGGGGTGCCCCTGACCGGGTACCCTGCCCAGGATTGGTGGGTATTCCTGGCCCTTGCAGCCGGCCCCATGATGCTGGGCCACACGGGGATCAACTACGCTCTCCGATATTTCCCGGCCTATTTGGCCAACCTTGCCTCCCTGGGGGAGCCGGTGGGTGCCACACTCATAGCATGGGCTCTCCCGGCCATCGGGGAGGTACCGCCGCCTCAGACCCTTCTCGGCGGCTTCTTGATTCTGGTCGGCATCGCCCTTGGCACTCTGGGTTTCGGGAGCCAAACTGAGGCTACCGCCGGACCTGATCCTTAGACTCGAGAACCAGATGAGCTACCACAAAGGCCTCCTCCGAACTCCGATCCTCAGGGCCCTCCCGGTTTTCGTGCTGGCCTCCATCCAATCCGCCTGTGGTACGGCTCCCGTGCCGGACGAGCCGGTAGGGGAGGCACCGCCTCCCTAGACCCGGCCCGCCGACGGGTTGCTGGAGAATCCGGCCCTCCAACAGGTGGTCGAGCTCCAGGCGGCCAGGGACGGATCGGCCCTTACGGCACTACTCCGGTCCGGGGACGCCCAAGTCCGGGCCCGGGCGGCTTTCGCTCTGGCGTCGGTCCAGGACCCTGAGGCCGGCTCGGCCCTCACGTCTTTGCTTTCGGATCCTGAAGAAGGTGTCCGAAGGGATGCCGCTTTCGCCCTGGGCCAGCTTCTGGATCCTCTCTACGGGCCAGCCCTTCTCGGCTCTTTGAGGGACGAAGAAGCTCCGGGGGTGAGACTTCGCCTCCTGGAGGCCATTGGGAAGGTGGGGGATCTCAGGACTCTCGAGGCGTTATTGGAGGAGGATGTGCGGCCGGAGGAGGAAGCCGCCAGGAACCTGGCCGTGTCCAAGATGGGCCTTAGAGGATTCACCCAACCCACGAGTATCAGCCACCTGGTGAAGGCTCTGAACGCAGAGGCGTTGGACGTCAGACGGAATGCGGCCTACTACTTCGGGCGCAACGACAACCCCTCTCCGTGGGCCGCGTCGGCGAACTCCATCCGGGCGGTGCTGGACACTCTTCCTCCCTCCGACCCGACGGCCATGCACCTTTTGATGGGGCTGGCACTCCTGGGAGACCTCGGGGACAACCAAAGGCTCGTGACCTGGCTGAGGGGGTCCCCCGATTGGCGGATCCGTACCAGCGCCGCTGTGGGAACCACGGGGCGGAGCGGGGATCCTCGAATCCGCGAAAGCTTGATGGATGCCCTGGACGAACCCAGCACCCACGTGGCGACGTCGGCAGCAGACGTCCTCACCCGGGTCCAGCAGCTCCCGTCTTCAGAGCAGGAGGCCTTGAAGGACTGGGTGGAGAGGAACCCCCGGGACTGGCGGAGAGCGGGGCCCATCTTGGCGACCCTGGGGCGGGTGGGGGAAGGGGAGTTCATTCGGGGGTGGTTGGCCAATTGGTCGGACGAGGACGTGATCCCACGAACCCGGGGGATCGGCGCCCTGGCCTTTGTCCCGACCCCCGACGCCACCATGGATTTGATGGAGCTGGCGTCCTCCTCCCGACCGCAGATCCGAGGCACGGCCCTGGGGGGTTTGGCCCGGAGGTGGAGAGTCGAGCGAAGGGCTCCGGAGATGGTCGCGCCCTACTTTCAGGCTTTCAAGGCCGGTTTGGAGACGGGAGACCCATCGGCGGTGTTCATCGCCGCTCCCGCTCTGGCCGACTCGGCCTTCCTTCCCTTGGGTTCGATGGAACTCCTCGTGTCCGAGTATGGAAAGCTCTCGCCTCCGGACGATCTGGAGAGCATGCAGGCTATTGAGCGTGCCATTTCGGCTATCACCGGGGAGGAGGAGGAGGGGAACGACCCGGGCCCGGTGACGGAGCAGGAAACGGAGGAGGACGCCCAGGCGAGGCGACTGGATTGGGAGGCGCTGGCCGGACTGGGGCCCCGGCCCAGGCTCATCCTCGAGACCGAGAAGGGCACCGTGACCCTGGTGCTGGATACCGAGAGCGCACCCCTGACGGTTCAGACCATCGCCGGGTTTGCCATCGACGGTCTGTACGACGGCACGCCCTTCCATAGAGTGGTTCCCAACTTTGTCATTCAAGGCGGTGACTTCGCCCGGCGAGACGGGTTCGGGGGGCCCGGGTTTTCCATCCGAAGCGAGTTCACGCAGATCCCTTATCGTCGCGGGGTCCTCGGCATGGCCAGCTCGGGCAAAGACACGGAGGGTTCCCAGTTCTTCATCATGCACTCCATGGCGCCACATCTCGACGGAGGGTACACGTCGTTCGGGTGGGTGGAATCGGGCATGGACGTGGTGGACAGACTGTACGCAGAAGACCAGATCCTTTCGGCTCGGGTGGAGCCGGATCGGTCGTGACCGGGCGATTCTCCAAGGGCATTCGATTCGCTGGCCTCGGCGCTCTCTACTTTTCCGTAATGAGCGCGTGCGCAAAGCTGGCGGGGAGCCGGCTGCCCAGCCAGGAGATCGTGTTCTTCCGAGCCATCGTGGTCACGGGCCTCACCTACGCCGTTCTCCGCTCACGGGGCCTGAGCCCGTGGGGCGCCGAGCCCGGCCGGAAACCCCTGGGCATCGAGCGGCGCCTGCTGCTGCTGAGGGGCCTGTTCGGATACGCGGCCCTGAGCTGCTTTCTATGGGCAGTGATTCGGCTCCCCTTGGCCGATGCCACGGTCATTCACTTTACCAACCCGGTTTGGACCGCCCTCTTGGCGGCCTTCTTCATTGGGGAGGTGTTGCGTGGGTGGGAAGTTCTTCTGGCCGTCGTGGCTTTGGGGGGGGTGGTCCTGGTCGCCCGGCCCGGCTTCCTGGTCGGCCAGGTCTCGGGGTTGGACCCGCTGGCCGTGGCAGCGGCCCTGGCAGGGGCCGTCCTGTCCGCCGCCGCCTACGTGACGGCCAAGAGGCTCACCCGGACCCAGGACCCGTTGGTGATCGTCTTCGCCTTCGCCGCCATGTCCTTGGTGGGATCCATCCCTCCGACACTCCGGAACTTCGTGATGCCCGACCTCTTGGGATGGGTTTTACTCCTTGGAGTAGGGCTCGGCGCCCAGGGTGGCCAGGTCTACGTCACCAAAGCCCTCCAGGTGGAAAAGGCGGCCCGAGTCATGGCCGTGGGTTACCTCCAGATCGTTTTTGCGGCGGCCTGGGGCCTCATCCTCTTTCAAGAGGTCCCGGACCGTTGGACCGGACTGGGTGCAGCCGTCATCATCGGATCGACCTTCGTGATGGGACGCCTGCACCCGGTAGCCGCTCCCCGGGGGCGCTGAGCTTTTTCAGCGCCCCCGAAGCCCGTCAACTACCTGGATCCAGGATCTCGTCGATCCGCCTTACCACGTCCTGGAGGTGAAGCCGGGTGGCTGTGGGAGCGCCTCGCAACATGATCCCTGTCTGGATCCGCCGTTTTACGGCCTCCAGCTCTCCCCTGAGGAAGGGGACGATGTCGGTGGGGACAGCCGCCTCATCCGTCATGACGGCCCCTACCCGGGCCACGTAGGCCCGCTGCAGGTTCCGCCGGTAGGGATCGATCTCTCCACCGGTCCTGAGCTCCGCCCAGATCGACTCACGGAGCGCTTCGAGCATCTCGCCCAGGCTGTAGGCCATGTCCCCTCGGAAGGCTTCGTCCTCGATGAGGCGCTTCATCCGGTCCACGTCCAGGACCCGGTTCACGGCTCCGGCCTGAAGTTGCTGGATCCTGTCCTGGCTCCCCGAGTCCTGAATCCTGTACAGGAGATCTCGGTCTAGCATCCAGTTGGGGGTTTGGAAAACCTGTCGGTCCAGGTAGTCCATGGCCCTTCTCTGGGTGGCCTCGGGAACGGGAATGTAGGGAGGTCCACTCTGGCTCTGATCCCTCCGGGTCCACACCACCCCCCCGATGTTGGTGACGACATGACCGACATAGAGGTTCCATTGGCCCAGGATGGCGTTATACAGCTCGGCGATCTGGCTGTAGTCCTTCCCGTACTCCCCGGCCCAGTCCCGCAGATTTGCCACTGTGAGCTTGAGATTCTCCACGCCGAAGTCCGACGCCCGCATGGCGTCGTCTCCCAGCGCTTCCGAGAGATCCGTCGGGTCTGTCCGGCTTCCCCCTCCGAACCGGTAGGTGGGATCGTCGGCCTTCGCGATGATCCACTCCCTGAGGGTCGGGAGCTCCTCCTCTGGAGAGTCGGCGTCCAGAATGGGGCGGTATCCCCATTCGATGTTGTAGAGGTCGTAGGGTCCAATCTTTGGATTGTAGCAGGTGTCGTCGCCGGGCTGGGCCACGTAGTTGAAGCGGGCGTAGTCCATGATGGTGGTGGCTGTTCCGTTTCGGCATACGAAGTCCGTCCGGAGGGAGTCTACGGGCCACATGGCCGAGGACTTCATGTTGTGCGGCAGACCCAGGGTATGCCCTACCTCGTGGGACGAGACGAAGCGAATCAGCTCGCCCATGACCTCGTCGTCGAACTCGACCCCTCTGGCCTGTGGGTTGGCCGCCGCCGTCTGAACGAAGTACCAGTTACGAACCAGATTCATGACGTTGTGATACCACTGGATGTCGCTCTCCAGGATCTCGCCGGACCGGGGGTCGTGGATGTGAGGCCCCGAGGCGTTCTGAACCGTGGAGGCGAGGTACCGGATCACGGAATACCTGGCGTCCTCCGGACTGAACTCAGGGTCTTCCTCCGGGGACGGGGGGTCCTTGGCGATGATGGCGTTGCTGAAACCGGCTGCCTCGAAGGCCACCTGCCAGTCCTCGATCCCCTGTTTCAGATAGGACCGCCATTTTTCCGGAGTGGCCGGATCGATGTAGTAGACAATCGGCTTCACCGGGTCCACCAGCTCGCCCCTGAGGAAGGCCGCGGTGTCGGAGGGCTCCAGACGCCACCGAGTGATGTACCGCCGGGTCTCAGCCTTCTGGTTGTCCAGGCCGAAGTCGGTCTGTTGGACCGAGAAGAACCCAACCCGTTCGTCCCAGAGCCGGGGCTGCATGGGCTCTTCCGGCAGTAGAACCATGGAGTGGTTCATCTCCAGGGAGATGGTGTTTGTGGGGCTATCTGTGGGGGGGTCCGTCGCTTCGTAGGTCAGGACTCTCCGAACCTCCACGTTCAAAGGGAAGCTTTTGGTCCAGAGAAGAAAGGTCCGGTCCGCGTCCAGCCGCCGTACGCCGTAACTCTCCCTTTGAGACTTCCGGAGGCCGAGGAGAGGCACGTCCGATGTGAACAAGTCCGAAACTTCCACCACTACAGCGCCGGAATCGGGGGAAAGAGCCTCGATGTCGAATGCGGCGAGAATGGGCTCGAAGTTGGAGCTCTCCACAGCTCGGGAGATCGGTTCCGACTCGTAGGCTACGTTCTCGTAGTTCATGCGTCGGAGCAGGATCCTGTCTCCCAAGCGCTCCCACGCCACAACCGAGAAGTCCGACTGACCTCCACCGTACCCTACCCCGCCGGCAGTCTTTGCGATGCGGGACTGGAGGACCATCTCCCGGCCCAGGAGGGGTAGGGGGATCTCGAAGAAGAGGTCGTCCCCGTCCGTGTGGACGGTGAACACTCCCT
>JABDNZ010000411.1 GCA_013043565.1 Gemmatimonadota bacterium
ACTTCACAAAGATGACGAGCTGCGGATCTTCGACTGGAACGAAGCAGGCGAACGAAGCGTAGTGGCCGTCCACATAGACTCCACCCTCATTGGCCCTGCTGGTGCCGCTCTTTCCAGCCACCCGGTAGGTGGCCAACTGAGCTTCCGAGCCGGTGCCGTCGTCCACCGCATCCACCAGGACGTCGGAGATATCTCGGGCCAGGCGCTCTGAGATCACCTCTCTGACCACCCGTGGCTTGGATTTGAATACAGTCCGACCCTCGTTGTCCCGGAGCTCCTTGATGATGCGGGGCTCCATGAGCTTGCCGCCGTTGGCCAGAGCTCCGTACGCCATGGCCATCTGGAGAGGGGTGACGGAAATGCCATACCCGATGGCCAAGCGGGAAGACGTGCTCCGGGACCAACGGGAGGGCCGGGGGAGAAAGCCGGAGCCCTCGGCCGGAAGATCGATGCCGGTGGGGGCCCCGAAGCCAAAATCCCTCAGCATCTGAAATTGCTGAGCGGGGGTCAGCCCTTCGGCCACTTTGGCGACACCGATGTTCGAGGAGACCTTCAAAGCATCCCCAAGGGTCATCATCCCGTGGGGATGGACGTCCGTCAGGAGCTTACCGCCGGCCACCCATCTGCCGTTTTCTCCGTCGACGCTGTCTCCCAGCGTGGCCACGGAGTGGAGGAGGATCGAAGCCACGGTGAACGGCTTCAGGGTCGACCCCGGCTCATAGGGAGAGGTGATGGCCGAGATGTTGCCAGGGCCATCCTTCCCGAGGGAAACGAGGGAGAGAATCTCCCCTGTCTCGGGAACGGTGACGATGAGATCCCCGCCCCGTGCTCCGGTCTCTTCGATGGCCGAGGCCAAAGCTTCGTGTCCGATCTCCTGGAGATCCCGATCCAGTGTCAGGATCACGTCGCCGCCGGGGACCGGAGGCTTGATCTGGACCGTCTGTCCCGGAATGGGATTCCGGAGGTTGTCCCGGGCCTGGATCTTCTCTCCGGCGGTGCCCCTCAGGTGCTCGTCAAAGCGCCCTTCGATACCGCCGGAGCCGGAGTCGTCCCTGATGTAACCCAGGACGTCCTGAGCCAACTCCCCGTAGTTGAAGTGCCGGGTCCAGTCCTGCGTGAGGTAAACGCCACGAAGGGTGTCCAGGGCCTCTTTTACCCGGGGCGGAAAACCTTCGTGAATCTCCACCCATGCCCTATCCGGATCGGAGATCCGCCTTCTTGTTGATCGGGTCAGCCCCAGCTCCGAGGAAAGGAGGTCCACCACCCCGTCTCGGGCATCCGGCGACAATTCCCGGGGAGCCACGTCCACATGGATCGTGCCGGCGCTCTCCGCCAGGGGGTTTTCTCTACGGTCCAGAATGGAGCCCCGCCGGGCTTTGATCTCGACGGCGGTCTCGTGCTGCCTCTGACCGGCTGCGGCCCAGTGGGGACCTTGTACGATCTGGACGCTGGCCGAGCGGGCCAGGATGATCATGCACCCCAGCATCCAACCGGCCAGGAGGAGCCGGCGTCGCCAGCGGTATCGAACCGGGCCGGCGGCCTTCACGGTCCCTCTCCCTGGAGCCGGAAAACCTCGGAATCCGAGGCGGTGTGCATGCCTAGAAGGGCCTCGGCCTCAGGGACTACCCTACCCCAACTTTCCAGATGGCGAATCCGGGCCTCGAGCTCCTCCCGGCTGGCGACCTCCAGGGCATAATCCTGCCTGATGGTTTCCAGGCGCTCCATTGTGTCCAAGGCCTGCCGCTGCCTCCAGGACACCAAGCTCAACGAGGCCAGGAAGGCCGCGACGGCCAAGGCCACCATGCTCGTCCCGGCCAAGCGCCTCATGCCGCCTTCCTCCAGGCCCTCATCAGGGAGCTTCGAGAACGAGGGTTCCGTTGAATCTCCTCCTCCGACGGCCGCTGGGGCTTCCGGAACAGGGGGGCACCATGCGGCACCTGATCGCAGACACAGACCGGGAGCCCTGGAGGGCACACACAATCTGAGCTCCAGTCGCGGAAGGAGTTCTTCACGATCCGGTCTTCCAGGGAGTGATACGAGATCACCACGAGGACACCCTGGGGCCTCAGAGCATCTCGAATCCGGGGAAGCGTCTGACTCAGAACGGGAAGCTCCTGGTTCACAACGATCCGAAGAGCCTGGAACACCCTGGCCATCTCTCTGGGGCGTGGAGTCCGCCCCAAAACGCCGGAGAAGGCAGCAACCAGGTCATCGCTGGTGCGAAAAGGCCTGCCGCCCCGCCGCCGCCCGATCTCTCTGGCCAATCCCCTGGCTCTCGGCTCTTCCCCGTACTCACGGAAGACCCGGGCCATCTCATGTTCTTCGGTCCGGTTGAGGAAGTCCGCTGCCGTGATTCCCCCGCCGGCGGCGTTCATCCTCATGTCGAGGGGGAGCCCTCGACGAAACGCGAAACCTCTGTGGTCCGCATCCAACTGCCACGAGGACACACCCAGGTCCAGGAGAGCCCCGTCGAGCCCTTCCTGGTTCATCTGTGCGTCATCCATGGCGTGGTCGAATCTCATCTCGAGGACGCGGAGCCTATCTGAAAAGGGCTGAAGTCTCTTTCGTGCCGCCTGCACCGCCTCTGGGTCCCGATCCACCCCGATCACCCGGCATTCCGGCCAACGGGAAAGCATGGCCTCGGTGTGCCCTCCACCTCCCAGGGTTCCATCCAGGATCGTCCCACCGTTCGCCCCTTTCAGGACTTCAAGGACCTCTTCCACCATGACGGGCTCATGGAAGGCCTCGGCCTTCTCCACCTCCATCAAGGGGTCCGATCCTCTCCCGAAAGAGGCCGCGGCCCCCGTGGATCGGGAGCCGCGTTCATCCGAAGATCTGATGGCGGAAGCGTTGGGACTCTTTCGCCCTCTCTTCAATGGCCGTTTGGAACCTTTCCGGGTCCCAGATCTCCACCCGGTCGATCACACCACTCAAGACCACGGTCCCCTTGAGGAACGCCGACTTCTGGAGCCAGCCGGGGATGAGGATTCGACCCTGCTTGTCGGGAGAGACTTCTACCGCGTTGGCCGTGATCTCCCGGACATAGTTCCCCGCTGCGGGCTCCTTCCGGCGGAACTCCAGGAGCCTTTCCTGCACCTCGCTCCAGACGTCCTCCGGGAAAAGCGTCAGGTACGGTTTTTCCCATTGGACCAGGATGAACCGCTCACCTCCAGCTTCCTTTCGGAAGGCGGCTGGAAGGGAGACCCGTCCCTTGTCGTCCATTTGGAAATCGTACCGACCGAGGAATCCGCTCACTTTGTGGGCACTCAGTGGGTAAAAGTGGTATAGAGTGGTACTGTATCCCATAATACGGTGGACCAAATGGGAGCGCAAGAGTCTTTTTTTCCAATTCTTCCGACCCTTCGGGAGGCACTCCATGGGACGCCATCAAGGCGAAAACGCCTTGTTCTAGAAGGGTTTTCAGCGATTCTCGTGGAATCAGTCCCGTATTTTGTTCGGGTTATATTCGGGATTTTTTCTCAACCCACTTTCCCCCACCTGACATCGTGGCCGGAGTCTTGGCAGGAAATCAGCGGGCGGATACTTCGGAGGAGACTGGGG
>JABDNZ010000417.1 GCA_013043565.1 Gemmatimonadota bacterium
GCGTGAAGGGCATCGCCCAAGAGCTGGGGTTCTTCGAAATAACCCGGCAGGAGGGCGAAACCCCTGAAGAAGCCGCTGACCGGGTCGTTCGGGGGATTCTGGCCGAGGTCGTCCAGGGGGCGATGGAGGTTTTCCAGCTCCAAACCGTTGCCTTCGCTCTGAAGGAACAGTATGGGGCCAGGGTTTTTGAACCGGGCCTGGCGCAGGCCGTAGCTCGTATCAATGAGCTCCGGGTACAACCGGTGACACCCGTTGAGCCCGCTATTCCGGAGGCGGCAGAAGACACGGCCACCACCGAAACGTCCGGGGCGACGGCGGGCGACACGACGGGACCCCAGGGGTGATCCCGGAACCCGCTATCAGCGGGTGGGTTAGAGGAATGGAGCCCGGGAGAATCACCCGGTTCCGTTACGACGTCTTAAAGGAGAGGGTCCCAGAGCGCGGCCCTCTCTCCGTGGAGGGTCGAAAGGTGGGCAGAGTGGTTCCGATCCGGAGACTTCTGTTTGCAGTTGCCGCTGGTTTCCTGGGGCTTGCGTCCTTGGTCCATGGCGCCCATGGCCAGGACCGGAGCCTGGTGGACCGGGTTGCGGCTGTGGTGGGCGACTCGGTGATCGCCCTCTCCCAAATCCAGGAGAGGGTATTCGAGCTCGAGGCTGGAGGAGTGGACATACCTGTCCGGGGCACGGAGGAGTGGCGCCAGCTCCAGCGGGATATCCTCGACCAGATGATCGGGGAGCAGCTCATTGTCCAGGCTGCCATCCAGGACACTACCATATCGGTGGACGACCTCGAGGTCGAAGACATGGTGTCTGAAGAAATCGACTCGAGAATCGCGAGATTCGGAGGTCAGGAGACCTTCGAACAGGGCCTGTCGGCCCAGGGAATCACCCTTCCTGCCTACCGGGACTATCTACGAGGCCAGATACGTCGGCAGGGACTGACGCAGCAGTATATGGCCAAGCGCTCGGCCAACCTTGCCTCGGTCATCGTGGAGGAATCCGAGGTTCGTGGTTTCTTCGAGGAACAACGGGACATGATAGGTGACCGGCCCCCTACGGTGGTCTTCGCCCAGATCATCTTGGTCCCATCACCCTCGGATACAGCCAGGGAGGCAGCCCTGGCGGAAGCAACGAGAATCCGCGAGCTGGCGCTGGAAGGGCAAGACTTCGGCGAGCTGGCCAAGGAGTTTTCTCAGGACGGGTCGGCAGCGAACGGTGGAGACCTCGGCTGGTTCCGCCGTGGGGACATGGTTCCGGAGTTTGAAGACGCCGCCTTCGGCCTGGCCATCAACGAGATAAGTGAACCGGTGGAATCTCAATTCGGATTCCACGTCATCCAGGTGAACCGCCGGCGGTCTGGAGAGGTACGAGCCAGCCACATTCTTATTCCGGTGTCGCCCACCACCACGGATCTCGATGGTTTCCGGCAGGAGGCGGGGGACCTAATGGCTCGCTTGGAGGGGGGAGAGGCCTTCGAAGAACTGAGATCGGCTTTCGGAGACCCGGAGTCTCCGGACACCCTGACCGTTCCGATCAGCCAGCTCAGTGATCTTCCCCCCGGGTACGCGGGGACCCTTGCATCCGCCGACGCCGGCCAGATCCTCGGTCCGGTGGAGTATGAGGCCAGAGGCGAAACACGGCTGGCGGTGATCAAAGTCGTGGACGTTCTCACGGCCGGACCCTACTCCCTCGAGGACCCGGGACTGCGGGAGCGAATTCTTCAAAACCTCCAGCAACAAAAGCTGGTAGACCAGATCCTGGACGAGCTTCGGGCAAAGACCTACATCCAGATCCGTATGTAGGCGGGGCAGACCCGACCATGGGGACGGCCCCAACCTCCGACTCGAACCGTCCGAGACTCGTTGTCACCATGGGTGACCCCAGAGGTATCGGACCCGAGGTCGTAGGCAAGGCCTTGGCAAGTCTGATCCCCGAACTCCCACCAGATTCCTTCCTCGTCCTCGGCCCCAGCGGCAGCGACCCGGCCCTGACCCCATTCGAGGCCATAGGGAATTGGGACGGGACGGAGGCCGGAGCAGGGAGGGTGACCGTCGACGCCATTCGACGGGGAGTGAACCTGGCCCTGGAGGGTACCGTAGCGGCTATCATTACCGGTCCCTCCCACAAACCGGCCATCCAGGCAGCTGGATGGAGCGTGCCCGGACAGACCGAGTTACTCCAGGCCCTCTCCAAGGCGAAGGACGTAGGAATGTTAATGAGCGCCGAACGGACCCGGGCGGGCGGTGCCCTACGGGTCCTATTGGCCACCACCCATATCCCGTTGAGAGAGCTTTTCCAGCACCTGACCAAGGACGTTCTACTCAGGAAGTGTCGTCTTCTCTCGTCGGCGCTGACCAGCGACTGGGGTTTTGAGCGGCCCAGGATAGGCATCTGCGCAGTGAACCCCCATGCCAGCGACGGCGGTCTGTTCGGATCGGAAGAGGAGGAGCTCCTCAGGCCTGCCGTGGATCAGCTCAAAGGGGAGAACCTCTCCGTCGAAGGTCCGTTCCCGGCTGATACGATCTTCCGGAGGGCCCTCGAGGGGGAATTGGACGCGGTGGTGGCCCCCTACCATGACGTGGGAATGGCTGCTTTCAAGAGTGTTTCATTTGGAACGGGGGTCAACGTCACCTTGGGCTTACCCTTCATCCGCACCTCCCCGGACCACGGAACAGCGTTCGACATTGCCGGTTCGGGGACGGCCGATCCGACCTCGACCCGAGAGGCGATCCTGCTGGCAGCCCGCCTCGCACGCCGCCGCTTTGACACTCACAGTGGCCACAAGTAGCTTGAAAATATCCGATGCCTTGAGGTTTTCCTCCCGAAAAAACCCGTGATCAAACTCCTAAAAGTCACCAAGGAATTCCCTCGGACTGGGGCCGCACTCAAGGGTGTGAACCTTCATGTACCGAAGGGTGCCTTCGTGTTCCTCACGGGACACTCAGGCTCTGGAAAGACCACGACTCTCCGGTTGATCCACATGTCCGATCGACCCACAGACGGAGAGGTGAGAGTCAGTGGCTTCTCCAGTCTCCGCACCTCCCGGCGGGAGCTGTGGAAGGTCAGACGACGGGTGGGTTTTGTCTTCCAGGACTTCCGCCTTCTGCCTGGCCGAAACGCCGTCGAGAACGTCGCCTTTGCCCTGGAGGTGACCGGCAGCGCAAAGAACGATATCAAACCCCGGGCCCAGCGCCTCCTTTCTCAGGTCGGCCTATCGGTGAAGAGTGGGTCCCACATCCACGAACTCTCGGGCGGCGAGCAGCAGCGCGTGGCCATTGCCCGCGCTTTGGCCAGCGAACCGCTCGTGCTCCTTGCGGACGAGCCCACAGGGAACCTGGACGACCGGGCCACCCGGGGGGTCATGGACCTTTTTTGGGAAATCAACGCCATGGGAATGGCGGTGGTGATGGCCACACACGACCTCGAGTTGATACGAACCTATCCGAACGCTCGCGTACTGGAGCTCGATCAGGGACGTCTCGTTTTCGACTCATCCGAAAACTCGAGGGGGGACTGAGATGGCCAGCACACTTCGTGAGACACTGGCGTCCTTGAAGCGGTCTCCTCTCCTCGCAGGACTTTCCAGCCTCATGGTGGGTTTGGCCCTCTTCGTGGTGGGGCTCTTTTCCCTGGCCACCCACAACCTTCGGCTGGCCCTGGCCTCGGTGGAGGAGCGGGTGGAAGTGGTGGCGTATCTCAGAGAGGACTTGAGACAGGTCGACCTGGATGCGGCTGTGGAGACGCTGGAGACGCTCCCGGGGGTCGAGGAGGTCAGCTACGTCTCGAAACCCGAGGCGCTGGAACGGGCCATCCGAGACCTCCCGGAGATCGCCGAGGTGTCTTCCGATCTCGAAGTAAACCCTTTTCCAGCGTCATTGGAGGTTCGGTTCCTCCCGGAGTGGCGAACCACGGAGACCGTGGAGGCGGTCGTTGCGGCGGCGGAACCGCTACCCGCCGTGGAGGACGTCCGGTACGGGCAGGAATGGGTCGAACGGCTTTTCTTCCTTCGGAGGATCGGCGGAATCACGGCTTTGATCCTGGGGGCGGCCTTCGCAACCGTTGCCACGCTCATCATCGGCACCGCCATTCGTATAGCTGTCTTCGCCCGTCGTGAAGAGATCTACGTCATGCGTCTGGTGGGGGCCCGCGACAGCCTCATCTGGCGGCCTTTCCTCTTGGAAGGCGCAGTGACCGGACTCGTGGGAGGGGTCTTGGCGATCCTCCTGACCTGGATCACTCACCAATCCGTCTTCCATTTCCTTTTCGAACTCTCCTGGGTTCCCACGAGCTGGGTTCTTGGGGGCTTGGGGATCGGGGTCCTTTTTGGGATCCTGGCCAGCAACCTTGCCGTGCGCCGATACCTCAGGGAGGTCTAACGGAATGGGGCGCCGAGTCCTTTTTGTGCTCTTGGGAGTCGCCCTCCTGTCTCATGCCGCTCCAGCGGCCGGGCAGGATCCGGAACTCCAGCGCCAGATTCAGGAAAGCCAACGGCGCCTGGAAGCCATTCGAGAAGAGCGGGCCCGGCTCCAGGCCGAGATGGACCAGATCATGGGCAGGGTCAGGGACGCCTCGAGCGAACTCAGGAATATCGAGCAACGCCTTTCGGCATCCAGATCCGTCCTGACCGAGTTGGACTTCCAGGCCGAGGCCGTGGCGCAGCAGGTTCAAGTAACGACGGCAGAGCTCCTCAGAACGCGGGAAGAACTAAGGGAAGACAAGGCCGTACTCCATCGAAGAGTCCGAGACATTTACAAGCGGGGCCCCCTCCATTCTCTCAAAGTCCTTCTCGGAGCAGACTCCTTTTCCAACCTGCTGACCCGTTATCGCTATCTCCGACTGATCGCAACCTATGACAGGGGGTTGGTGGATCGGGTCGGTCAGCAAGAAAGAGCCCTGGAGGAGCTGGGAGGACAGCAAAGGGAAAGCCTGGCGGAGCTGGGGAGGTTACGACAGACCAAATTGGGTGAGGTGGCGGAGCTCCGGTCCGTCGAGAGGGCCCGCCAGAGTGCCCTTGAGCAGTTCCAGGACCGTGAACGACAAGCCCTGACTCGCCTGGAGCAGTTGGATGCCGATGAGGCTCAGCTCACGACGCTGATCGACGACCTGGAGCGCAGACGGCTCGAGGAGGAGCGCCGGCGGGCCCTTTCCGGGCTGGGGAGAGAAGGCCCCAGCACCTTGTCCGGGACCGATGCCGGCTCGTTGGACTGGCCTGTGGATGGGGAGCTGATCTATCGATTCGGCCGCGAGCAAAGACCCAACGGTACGGTACTCCGGTGGAACGGGATCGGAATTCGGGCCGCCACGGGGACCCCGGTGCAGGCGGTGAAGGCAGGATCCGTAGTCTTGGCCGGCCCCTTCGAGGGGTATGGGCCGACGGTGGTTTTGAGCCATGGCGGAGGTTTCTACACGCTCTATCTGTACCTGGAAGAGATCGGAGTGGTCCTGGGGGGTGAAGTGGATGCCGGGCAGATCGTCGGGACCGTAGGCGGGAGTCAAACCCCCGAGGGGCCCCATATCGAGTTCCAGATCCGAGCACCCGTGTCCGGCGGCGCTCCCCAAGCCATGGACCCCCTCCAATGGCTCAAGGGCCGGTTCCCAGGCTCATGACCCTCCACGCGCATTGGGGCCATGCGTCCCTCTTACGGGCTCTGGCCAGGGCTCGGTCGGAGGATTCCCTCCCTGCCGCCCTTCTGATCCACGGCATGAAGGGAGTGGGGAAACAACATTTGGCACTCTGGCTGGCCAAGCTTCTTCTGTGTGAGGCCCCGACTGAGGCTGGTCCCTGCGACGAGTGCCACTCCTGCCACCTGGCGGGAAAACTGGAGCACCCCGATCTCCACTGGTATTTTCCCCTTTCTCGGCCCAAGAAGGCCAACACTCCGGAAAAGCTGGCCGTGGCCCTGGAGGAGGCCCGAGGGGAGGCCCTGGCCGAACTCCGGGCGAAACCCCTTCAGGTCACCTTCGACAACGAACCCAGGAGCCTCTACCTGGCTGCGGCCCGAAGTCTGAGGAAGAAAGCCCAGCGCCGGCCCTCTATGGGGCCTTGCCAGGTCTTCATCATCGCCGAAGCCGAGTCTCTGGCCCCACAGGAATCGAGCTCTGAGGCCGCCAACGCCCTTCTCAAACTCCTGGAGGAGCCTCCGGCCGGAACGACTTTGATCCTGACCTCCGCAGAGCCGGGGCGTCTCCTGCCGACCATTCGATCCCGAACCACCAAGCTCCACGTCCCACCCCTAACGGTGGCCGAGGTGACCGAGTTTTTGGCATCACATACCGGATTGGGCGATGACGAAGCGTCCAGGGTCGGGAGGCTCTCGAAGGGCGCTATCGGCCGGGCACTGGGGTTCCTGAGAGAGGGGGAGGAGCCGGGGCCTCTGGAGGAGATTCGAGCCCATGCCCTCAGGCTCTTGTCCGCCGCCCTCGCCAAAGAACCGGAGGACGCAATCCAGGCCTCCATGACCTTCAAGCCCGTCGGCGCACGAGGCCTGGGTGACCTCTTCAACTTCCTGGAGGAGGGCTTGGCGGATCTGGCACGGACCGCCTCCGGGCTTCCTCCCGAAGCCGGGCCCATGGATGAAGAGCGGTTTTTCGAAGAGGTGGTCCAGCGATGGGGAATCCAGCCGGCCTGGGTCCCCTCTGCCATGCGGAAGGTCGACGAGGCAAGGGCCCTCGCCGCCGGAAACGTGAACCCGCAACTGCTGATTTTCGGCCTACTGCACGATCTGCGGAAAGAGCTCGCGAACCGGGACCTCTCCAACCGTGAAGGAACCTGAGATGGACGAATCGTCGAAACCGTTGACCCATCTGGACCCTCGGGGGCACCCTCGGATGGTCGATGTGTCGGGGAAGAAGGAGTCGGTCCGTAATGCGGTAGCAGAGGGGGCAGTCCGAATGGCCGAGGGCACGTTTCAGGCCATCCGAGATGGGGAGATCTCCAAGGGAGAGGTTTTACAGGTTGCCCGCCTCGCCGGGATCCAGGCAGGGAAAAGGACCGGAGAGCTCATCCCCCTTTGCCACCTCCTTCCGGGGACCTCCCTGGCGGTGGACGTGGAGCTGGATCCAGCCCTTCCGGGTGTGCGGGTAAGGGCCTCCGCCACACTGGCCGGGCAGACCGGCGTCGAGATGGAAGCCCTGACCGCTGCGGCGGTTGCTCTTCTCACCGTCTACGACATGGCAAAATCCATGGATAGGGGGATGGTCCTGGAGGGGATCCAACTGGTGTCGAAGGAAGGTGGCCAATCGGGCAAATGGACCCGCGAGTCGGAGGCGTTGGACGCGGACCCACCTTTCCGTTCGGAAGAGCCTACCTAGGTCCTGGTTCAGCCCCCCCGCAGGTAAACCGTTATCTCATCCCCGGGGCGAATGAGGGATGAACGGGAGAGCCCGTTCCAGCGGAGGAGATCATTCAAACCAACCCTGTGGCGCTGGGCGATCTCTGATAAGG
>JABDNZ010000422.1 GCA_013043565.1 Gemmatimonadota bacterium
GGGGAAAGGTCTTTTCAGCCTGAGCGGGCGATGCAGCTGGGTGTCGTGGATCTGGATGACGATCATCCCCGCCCTGAAGCGGGCGTGGTGTATGACGTGGTCAGCGCGTCCAGCCAGAGAGTCGGCCGGATCCCGGTTCCGGAAAGCTCCTATCGACGTCTCCACCTCGATCTGTATGAGTTCTATGTGGACGACCTCCCAGACTTTCTTTCGAAGAAGAACGAGGGGTTGCTGAAAATCCAGGCGAGCACGAAGAACCCCCAGGATCTCGGAGGCAGCATGACGGATGCGGCCTTCGTTTCCGAGTTCAAAGCGAAGGACGGGTCCTACGCCCCCAGCTTCCTTTATAGAGGGGTTTTCCGAAACGTGGTCATCCAGGGTTGGGTGACCCTGAGCTTCGAGTTGTACGAGTTGGACTCGGATGCGTCCGAGTACTACGGGAAAATCAAGGGCGTGATCGACAACGTACCGGAGATCAAGAACCTGGATATTCTCAAGGGCCTGCCCTACCTGAACCTGGCCACCCAGCTCTTTGATGGCATCATCACGACCTTCGGCAGGAATGCCGACGACCATCTCTGGGGCGAGCTCCCGATCCTCGAGATCCAGCCCACACCGGGGGGCGCCTTCTTACGGACAGGCATCTACCTGTTGGCAGAAAAGACCGCGAGCAACGGTAAGCTGATCGAATTGGGCGACCTCCAGTACAAGGACGGGCGCATACAGCGGAAGAAGGGAAAGAGACTCCCGAACCACCTGCTCTTCGGGATGAGCCTGGTGGAACACAGAGGGGAAAGCACATGAAGAAGGCCGCATGGAATCCAAGCATATCCACTGTCCTCGCCCTTCTTCTGTCCGGAGGGGCTCTTCCTTTTCCTGGCGGGCTGAATGCTCAGGAAATCCTGCGCCCGGACCTGGCTGGGATCGCTAGCCGGGATGGCTGGACGGTTCAGAACAGGGAAGCCACTGTGGCAGTCGAGGGGGACCTCACGGTCGCCTCCTTCGATGCCCGCCTCGGTAGCGGGGCCGCTTGGGTGGACGGAGTAGAGTTCCACAATGGAACCATCGAAGTGATGATCAGGGGGAAGAACAACCCTGGCATGAGCTTCGTCGGCGTCGCCTTCCGCGGTTTGGATGACGAGACCTACGATGCCGTCTATTTCCGGCCTTTCAATTTCGTCGCCGACAACGACCTCTCCCTTAGTCACATGGTCCAGTACATCTCCCATCCTGAATACTCGTGGTCCAGGCTCCGGGAAGAACACACTGGCGTGTACGAGAACGCCCTCGTGAACCCGCCGAATCCCGACGGGTTTTTCAGGGCTCGCATCGTCGTCGAGAAACCAGAGGTGCGAGTTTATGTCGGTGAGGACACGGAACCGAGTCTGGTGGTTGCCGAGCTCACCGAGAGGGAAGGGGGCCGAGTCGGGTTGTGGATGGGTCACGGCTCCGACGGGAGCTTCGCCGAAATGGTCATCATTCCGGCCGGATCAGGCAGCTAGGGCCCTCATCATGCGGGGTATCAATCACCGCATCCTCCCCACTTGGGTTCCTTTTGTCCTGGGCCTCGTGGGGTGCCAGGGTCGACCCCCCGACCAAAGCTCTGAACCCTCCCCTGCTTCCGTGGCGTTTGCGGTTTACGATGCCGGGGAAACGCTGGCCCTGCTGCCAGTGGCGTCCAGGCTCCGCCCCGCCAACATCGACATCCGCTGGGTTCCACTTACGCCGTGGGCAGCGGACCTGCTGGAGGCGAACGGTCAGGCATACCATCCACTTCCCGACGACATCCAGGACATGCCTTATGTGGACGGTAGTCGGACCGATTCGGCGGACATTTCATACTGGGTAGAGGGGCTCCTGGAGGACCCGCCCGACCTGGTGGTTTCAGGGATGGTCTCGACGGTGCAGGGCCAGGTCGGTGCGGAACTCCGGGAGGCAAGGATCGTGACCAGGGGATACCACGATGGGTTCCAGCCACCGGATTCGACGTCCATCTCCGCCCAGGTTGCTGGGGCATTCGCTGCTATTTGGGTCCCCACCGCTCGGGTCCAGGAGGGGTATCGAACCCTCGGGATCGAGGCGGTCGTGGCAGGCCAGCCATCGTTGGAGGCGTGGCGGCGGGCGGCCACGGAGGTTGACGCGGCGGAGGTCCGCCAGATACAGGGGGTAGGGACCGGGTCGTCGGTGCTGCTGTTCGCCGGCCAGTACGGAGAAGGTTATGAGGAAGCGCTGGCCGCCTTCCTCTCGTCTGTGAGAGGGTCTCTCTCCGCGGATAGCAATCTCCTACTGATCCTTTCCCACCATCCCAGAACGGACGGTACTCTGGAGCGCCGTGCACTGGAGGAGGCAGCGATTTCCCGGGCCGTGATGGCCCTCGAGGGGATCCCGACCATGGAACTGGCTACCATAGCCGACGTCGTTTTGACCTGGACCTCGACCGTGGGTGTGCAGGCGGCATTCATGGGGAAGCCGGTGGTCTACTTCAGCCCCCCGGGTGGATTCGAGCCCGATCTGGAAGAACACGGGGCCGCGCAGGTGGCAGATGAAGAGAGCCTGACCTCGGTTTTGGCTGGCCTCATGGAAACCAAAAAGAGCCCGGAGTCCATCAGGCAGATCCTGATGAACTCCGGGTATGTTGTCGACGCCGACTCTGTGATAGCCGAGATGGTCAGGAAAGCGATGGGCGGTTAGCCAAACCGGCTCCTAGCCCGAGCTGAGCCTTTTCCAGAGGTCCATCCTCCTTGCCACCTGGTCTCCGGTGACGGCCCCTACTGAACCGGAACCCATCAGGTGGAGGGAGGCACGAGTCATGTGCTCGGTCCACTCCGGGCTCGACAAGAGAGCCTGAATGCCCTCCGGCTCACCCTTGATGAGGAAGAATCCGTTCATGTCCCCGCCATGAGGATCCAGGAAGACCACGTCGAACCCCTGGATCGTCCCATTCTGGGCCTGAGCGCTCAGGTAAGCCACAAATTCGTCGAAGTGGGCGCCACTGGCCTCTTCACGGCCAGGGACTGAACGATTCCAAGCAAAAAACACTGCGTTCCGGTGCATGACGGGTCCTCCTTGAAAGATTGTGAGAGGGGAAGCTTTAATCTTTCAAGGTTTCGCCGCTGAAGCAAGGATGGGGATATGCCGAGCCCGGCGCATGGCCGGGCTCTGAATATCGGACGGCGGTTCTTCTGGCTCCGGCTCTGAAAGCCGGGGGGTCCCTACAGCCCGCTTACCTTCACCACTTTCACGCCACCCAATCCAGCCGCGATGACCAACCAGTCATTCTTGAAGTCTACGTGGTTCGCCGACTGAAGGTCATCGAATTGGAGCTGCCCCAGGATGCTGATCTGCTGCTGGGCGCACCCGGAGGTGGCGAAGTCCTCCGAACCCTGAGCAACGTAAACGCCGGCCTCCCCATTCGATATGAACATGACATCACCGTCGATCGAGACGGCGTTTGTCACGACGACCGATGGATCCAGACCTAGAGCACCCGGATCGGGGCGTGGAACAGACCCGACGACCTGTCCGTCGTCCAGACAGACGACCTGGAC
>JABDNZ010000423.1 GCA_013043565.1 Gemmatimonadota bacterium
TACCCAACGATGACCAGGGCCAGGTGTCGCTGGACAGCCTTCGGCGGATGCTGGGGCAGGGAAGGGTGGGGCTGGTTGGGATCACTCACATTCCCACGAACGGCGGCCTGGTCAATCCCGCGGTGGAGATCGGCGCCCTCACCCGTGAAGCCGGGGTCCCCTATCTGCTGGATGCTTGCCAGTCTGCGGGTCAGTGGCCGCTGGACGTGGAGGAGATCGGCTGTGACATGCTGTCCGTCACCGGCCGGAAGTTCCTTCGGGGGCCCCGAGGGACCGGGTTCCTGTACGTCCGAAAGGAGATGATCCCCCGGCTGGAGCCACCCTTTCTCGATCTCCATGCTGCCACCTGGACCAGCCTCGACGAGTACGAGATCGATCCCACCGCCCGGCGTTTCGAGAACTGGGAGTCGTATATCGCCGGGGGGATCGGCCTGGGCGTCGCCGTGGACTATGCACTCGAGTGGGGTGTGGACGCGATTCGGGAGCGGGTCACGGGGTTGGCGGACTACTTCCGGGCTTCCCTGGATCAGGTGCCGGGCGTGAGGGTCAGGGACCTGGGGGAGGACCGATGCGGGATCGTGACGTTCACCCATGAGACCGCTTCCGCGGCAGCACTGAAGGCCCTCCTGGCAGAGCGGCAGACAAACGTCAGCATCACGTCTCTATCCTCTACCCGCATCGACATGGAACAGCGGAATCTCGATTCCATGGTCCGGGCCTCGGTCCACTACTACAACACCGAGGAAGAGGTGGATGGGCTGGTGGAGGTGTTGCGGCTGGACTGACGGATCGCTACGGAGGGGGATCCCCGGGCAGCTGAACGGCCATGGTACCATACCGCGGCTTCCGGTGTAGAATCGCCCCAACGAACTTTCTGACATTCCGATCCATCCACAGCACCCGGACGGTCTCATGAACCTGGTCAGCCGTATCTCTGTACCTAGCGTCTCCATCCTCCTCCTTTTTCTGGCATCCGCCGTTTCCGGCACCGCGGGGGAAGCCCACGCCCAAGAATCCATCACACCCGCCCGGCCCATCCCGGGCCCGGTGGTCCCGCCGCCCTTCTTCCGAGCAGCCCTGGAACAAGGCACCCGGAGTCCTGATGGCCGGCCCGGCCCCAACTACTGGCAGGTCTACTCCGAGTACGACATCGATGCTCGGTTGGACCCCGTGTCCGGCCTCCTTTCGGGAACCGAGACCATCACCTTCCACAACCGATCGCCCGTGAACCTCCCGGTCCTGGCCCTCTTCCTCCATCAGAACCTTCACTCCGAGGGGGTGGCTCGAGCTCGGCCCTCAGAGATCACGGGCGGTATCCGCCTCGAGCGGGTCCGGGCACAGGGTGAGGAGCTCCTTCCGGCTCAAACCCTTATGAATCCGGGTTACGTCGAGGACGGCGGAGTGATGTATATCCGGCCGCCCCGGACTGTTCCGGCTGGGGCCTCCGTGGAGCTGGAGATCGAATGGAGCTTCGTGGTCCCGCAGAATGGTGGGGGCAGAATGGGCCACAGCGATCGGGAGATGTACTTCCTGGCTTACTGGTTCCCAAAGATCGCGGTCCTCGATGACCTCAGGGGCTGGGACGCCGAGCCGTACAAGGGTGCAGAGTTCTACGAAGGTTACGGGGACTATCGGGTGAGCCTCACGGTTCCCAACGGGTGGACTCTCATGGCCACGGGGGACCTCCAGAACGCCGAGGTCGTCTACACGTCCCAGACCCGGCAAAGGATGGCGACGGCTCTCCAGGCCGATACCATGGTCCAGATCGCCACCGCTGACGACTTGAGGACCGGCAGGGTGACGGCAAGGTCTCCCACCGGCGCCCTCACCTACGAGTTCGCTGCCGAGAACGTCCGGGATTTCACCTGGACCACGTCAAACGTGCAGCTTTGGACCGGGACCAGCTCCCTGGTGCCGGATCGTGATGGTGATGGGCAGGACGACCGGGTGGCCATCCACACCTTCTGGCGGGATTACCGGGCCCCCCTCTGGGCGGACCAGGCCCTCTACGCCAAACATTCCATCGAGTACGAGTCCCGCTTCACCGGGTTCTCCTATCCCTACCCCCATATGACCTCGGTCGAAGGCGCAGACATCATCGGGGGCGGCATGGAGTTCCCCATGTTCACCATCATGGGGAGCTACGAGGGGCGAGGCGCCTTCAACCTTTACTCGGTTACGGCCCACGAGCTGGCTCACATGTGGGTACCCATGATCGTCGGCACCAACGAGAAGCGTTATGCCTGGATGGACGAGGGCTCCACGAGCTTCCTGACCAGCCAGGCCGAGCCGGATTATTGGCCGAATATCGAGAACCAGGACTCACTCGATTTCGAAGCCTACCTCCAGCTTGCCAGGGTGGAGATGGAAGAGAGCATGATGACCCATCACGACTACTACGAGCCTGGGCCTGCCGGTGGAATCGCATCCTATTCCAAACCGGCGTCTCTCCTGGCCACCCTTCGGAGCCTCTTGGGGGAAGACGTCTTCATGGAGGGCTACCAGAGCTTCATTCGTGACTGGTCTTTTAAACACCCGTCCCCCTGGGACTTCTTCAACATCTTCGAGAGAGTCTCCGGCCAGGATCTGGACTGGTTCTGGAACGCGTGGTACTACGAGACCTGGACCTTGGACCACGCCGTCGAATCCGTCACTCGTGACGGAGAGGAGACCGTAATCACGGTGGCCGACCTCGGTTTTGCACCCATGCCGGCCCGGGTTCGAATCACCACACGAGAGGGTCGTGTTCTGGACCGGGAGGTCCCCGTGACCCATTGGCTGTCCGGTGAGCTTTCGGCCGAGATCAGAATCCCGGCTTCCGCCGGCGAGGTGTCGAAGGTGGAGGTCGATCCAACTCGGGGATTCCCGGACAAGGACCGGTCCAATAACGTCTGGCAGAGGGGCTGATGAAGCATGTTGAACCGTATCTCGATGGGACGTTCATTCCACTGCGGTTCGGCATTGCTGACACTCCTCCTCCTCATCTCCTGTGGGGGAGCTGAGGCCCCCGCCGACGGAGGTGGCGACCCAGGTAGCGAGGACCCTTCACGGGGCCGCCTGGTCATCATCGGTGGCGGACTCCAGGCGGAGAACACCGCCGTCTACCAGGCCATCCTGGACGGGCGTTCCGGGGACGGGCCGATCTGTGTATTCCCCACGGCGTCGGCGGAACCACAGGAATCCATGGAAAGCGCCGTATCCCGCATCGGTGCGGTTGGCGGGGCCGGATCGGCCCTTGGTGTATTTCTTACCGTCGACAACCCTGAGGACGCACTGCTCCCCGAGACGGTGGAGACCATCGAGTCCTGCTCCGGATTCTACTTCTCAGGCGGCCAGCAGCGCAGGATCGTCTCGGTCTTTCGACCCGGCGAAGGCGACGCCCCGGCCTACGATGCCCTCGTGCGGCGCTTCGAGGCCGGCGCAGTGGTCTCAGGAAGCTCGGCTGGGGCCGCCATCATGTCCGATCCCATGATCGGAGGCGGGGGCAGCGTCGATGCTCTCCACTACGGGATCCGGTGGGAAGAAGACGCCGAGGGTGTCCTTCTCGAAAAGGGGTTGGGCTTCCTCGAAAACCCTCTCGTCGACCAACACTCCTTGGCTCGTGGGCGGTGGGCGCGCCTGCTGACGGCGGTCCTGGGCACCGAGGCTTACACGTTCGGGACCGGGATCGACGAGAACACGGCCCTGGTGGTGGAGGGCGACTCGGCCTGGGTGGTGGGTGATGCCGGGGTCGCCTTTTTCGATACCCGAGACGCTGTCCGGGCCGAGGAGGGGGTTGGCGCCTCCGGGATCATCGTATCCCTTCTGGGCCCCGGAGACCGGCTGGATCTGAGCACGGGCCGGGTACGCTTCAACGGCGAAAAGCCACGGGTGGATCGGACCGGAGGCCTCCCTGAGGGCCTGGGAGATTCCTCTGAGCTGGGTCTTTTCGGCCGATGGGAGCTTCTTCAGTTTTTTGCCGCCACCGCCCTCCTCCCCGACACGGTCTTCACCCTTGCCCGAGAGGGGTTCGAGTTTCACTTCGAGAAGGGACCCGATTTTGAGGCCCGGGCTTGGGAGGGTTTGGGGCCCTCACGAACCTCCAGGGGGCTCTCGGCCGGACCTTACATCCTCCGCTATTCCGAAGTCGGCAGGGCGGCCGAAGGCGGATCCTTTCCCTGATCTCCTCTGCCATTTCCCGGCCAAATCCCCCGTCTCACACCTCCGAGTGATTTTTCTCACTCATGGCATAGCGGGGTCGGGTTTCCTCAGCTAAGTTGACATCCAGTTGTGTGAAGAAAAGTCGAGAACCATCCAGAGATTCGAGCTTTCGGGCGCAATCGGGATGCCCACCCTGCTAGCTGCGAAGTTTTTTTTCTGACCAATCCGACCGATCTACATATCTGGAGGACAGTCAATGGCAAGCCTCAAGGAAGTACTCGCTGCACAAGTTCCCGGAATCCAGGAGGAAATCCGGAATCTCGTGAAAGGTCACGGGGACAAGGTGGTTTCCGAAGTCACCATCAAGCAGGTCTACGGTGGAATGAGGGGCGTGAAGGGTCTCGTGTGTGACACCTCCATGGTGGACCCCATCGACGGTCTCATCATCCGGGGGATCCCCCTGGGCGAGCTCTTCGACAACTACCCCGAGGAGATCTTCTATCTCCTCTGCACCGGGAAGCTTCCCGAAGGTGAGGAAGTGGACCTCCTGAAGGCCAACTTCGGTCAGCGGGCCAGCATCCCCGGCTACGTGGAAGACGTCCTTCGGGCCCTCCCGAAGACCTCCCATCCCATGGCCATGTTCATCACGGCCATTACCGCCCTGGAGGAACAGTCCTACTTCCGGAAGCGGTATGACGAGGGCATGACCCGTGGAGAGATGTGGGAAGCCGCCCTGGAAGACTCCCTGAACCTTCTTGCCAAGCTCCCGGCCCTGGCCGCCGCTGTCTATCGCATCAAGTACGACAAAGGCGACCTGATCCCGGCGGACCCGAACCTCCACATGGGTGCCAACTTCGCCCACATGCTGGGGAACGACGATCCGGACTTCTACGACCTGCTCCGGCTCTACCTGACGCTCCACTGCGACCACGAGGGCGGGAACGTCTCCGCCTTCACGGCCCACGTCGTCGGCTCGGCTCTTTCCGATCCGTACTATGCCGTGGCCGCCGGTCTCTCCGGGCTCGCCGGCCCCCTCCACGGCCTGGCCAACCAGGAGTGCCTGAAGTTCATCATGGGGATCGTCGACAAGTACGGCGGCGCCCCCACCGAAGAGCAGATGGTCGAGTACGCCTGGGAGGTTCTGAACAGCGGTCGTGTGGTGCCGGGCTACGGCCACGCAGTGCTTCGGGCCACGGACCCCCGTTTCACCGCCTTCCATCAGTTCGGTGAGGCCCACTTCCCGGACGACCCGATCTTCAAGACGGTCTCCACCGGCTTCAAGGTTATCCCCGACGTTCTCAAAGAGCACGGGAAGGCTGCCAACCCGTATCCCAACGTGGATGCCGGCTCCGGCGCCCTCCTGTACTACTACGGGATCACCGAGCTGGAATTCTACACCGTGTTCTTCAGTGTCTCCCGTGCCATGGGGCTGTGCTCACAGCTCATCATGAGCAGGGCGTGGTGGGAGCCCATCACGCGGCCGAAATCCCATACCACCGACTGGTACAAGGATTTCGTGGGAATGGAGTAGGCGTCCCTTCTCTCCAGGCCGCGCCCGACTCAGGGCTGGCCGAGAAGGGCGGGACAAAAAGCTGCCTCGGCGGGGTATTCCTCGCCGAGGCGGTTCTTTTGTTTTATGGTTCCTTAGGCAACTCCGGAGACAATCCAAAAGGAGGAGATCATGGCCGAAGGTCGCCAGATGCCTCAGCCCACCCGCGAGCACAAGCTTCTGAAGGAGCATATCGGCACCTGGAAGGTCGCCTGCACCTTTTTCATCGATCCTACCAAGCCACCCATGGAGGCCGAGGGCATTGAAACGATCGAGATGCTTGGACCGTTCTGGACTCGGTCCCTCTTCAAAGCCGACTTGGGTGGATTCATGATCGAGGGGAGCGCCACGGTCGGATTTGATCCAGAAAAGGGGAAATGGGTTTCCACCTGGATCGACAACGGCATGCCTTATCTGTTCTACTTCGAGGGGGACCTCGACGAATCGGTGGGGACGCTGGAGATGAAGGGAAAAGGACCCAGTCCCGTGGACGGCTCAACGACGACATACCGCACCGTGGAGACCGTGCTGGGGCCGGATGAACGGACCGTGGACATGTACTTCACCCTCCCAGCGGGGGACGAGATGCAAATGTTCAGCTATACGTACACTCGGGAAGGGTAAGGCAGGAGATGAATCCTCTTCGTGTCGAGGCGGAGCTTCTCAATCGCCTCGCCGATCCGGCTGATCCGGCCCTCCGGCCCAAGGTCCTGACGGACCTGATGGACCGGGGTGAAGATGATCCAGGGGTCGTTGCGGCTCGTGATTCGGTCGCCGACCGGGGTTGGGTCAAAGCCACCTTGGATGCTCACCATGGGGACGGGACCTGGGGACCGAGTTTTTCCCACGGATACAGGGGAACGAGCTGGGTCTTGTACCACCTGAGCGAGCTCGGTGCTCCGGCCGACGTGGACGGAATCCAAAAAGGCATGGAGGTCCTCAAAGCGGTCGCCAAGTCCATCGAAGCCCTCCGCGGACGTCGGGCTCTTCTTTTCCAGGGTTGTACCGACGGATTCTACTGGACCTTCCCGACTGCCTGTTTCTCCAGCCGGGCAGCGACGGCCCTGATCCGCTACGGCCACTCTTCCCATCCGGTAACCCAGGGTGCGTTGAGCGTGTGCCGGACCCTGTTTGATCCCGAAGAGGGGTTCGACTGCTTTGTCATGGACGACTCCCTCCTTCCGTCCTGTTTCATGTCGGTTCCCAGCGTGTTGAAGGCTTTTTTGGCGATTCCACACGAGGACCGAAGCGACCGGGATCGGGAGTTCATCGAGCAGATGGTGCGCCTGGTCAAGAAGCGGCATCTCTACCGCTATGTGGCCAAAGACAGTCGTGAGTGGCAGGCCTGGGGCAACAAAGCGACGGCCCAGCAAAGGCGTGAGGAGAGCCCCATATGGTTGGCAGCGGGAAGGGCGGATCCGAGACGTGAGAAGGTGGGATGGCTTCGGTTTGGATTCCCTCACCACTACAATTCCGACCTTCTGGAGGTGGTGCTCCTTCTGGGTGAAGCCGGGACGGCATTCGATGAGGTGATCGAAGAAGGACTGGGAATCATCCTCTCCAAACGCGGGAAAGATGGGATGTGGAAGATGGCAGGCGGCCTGAACGGAAAGATGCACGCCGACCTGGATGAGAAGGGGGCCCCGAGCCCCTGGATTACCTACCGGGCTCTTTTGGCTTTCAAGCGGTTTGGGTTGTTGGAGGTCCTACCGGAATAAAAGGAGGGCGGCCCTTGTGATGGCCGCCCTGACCTGGTTTTTGAGTTTTTCGAGATTCCGGAGTCTCCCGCCCTACTCCTCCTCTTTCCTCCTCCAGGCGACAAAGCCCAGGCCGAGAAGCCCGGTGCCCAGAAGGATCACTGTGCTGGGTTCGGGGACGACCTCGGAGGCCATGAGGCAGGGGCCGCCTCTATCAGCAACCGGTAGCCAGACTTCTCCGAAGAATCCGCCGCCGCATGCGACGTCTGGGGGCGAGTCGGCTCCCGGCTCATGGTCCCAATTGAAGGCGCCCAAGCCCAAGATTCGTGGCTGCTCTTGGTGGATGACCGGTTGCCCGATGGGCCCGTGTGAGAGGCCAGTCGACGTATGGTTGAAGTAGCCCGTCTTGGGGACCCAAAACCCTCCGTCGGGGGCAACGGCCCCTGCAAAAACCGGGACCGTGAAGAGACATGAAACCGGGCCAGCGCCCGAAACTACCCCGTTATATGGGTATGCGGTCGAGCGACACAGGACATCAGGGGTGGGCGTATTCGGGTCCCCGTCATCCCACCCTTCCACCAGCAGTTCGAGCGTGACAATGACCAGCCCGTGGGAGGGACTGAAGGCCGCGATGCCGCCGAATCCACCATACCAGACAGTAAGGTCATGCCCCATGAAGTTCCCTGGTGGACCCTCGGTCCAATGCGCGAAGATCAAATCCACACACGACATGGCCGGGCCTGGAGTGCAAACCATCTCCCCTCTTGCTTCGTTCATGAATCCGACGGACCCGACGATCAGCAACGAAAGGACCAAGCCACGCATGGCGTTTCTCCTTGGCAGATCTTGTTTGGCGCGGGGAACGTACTGCGCCTAGGGCGCGTTCCGCAACCGGTTTCGTTTTGTTTTGCAGCGCTAGGTTAACTTGGTTGAGCACTGCAAGAATCGGACCTCTCCACTCGTCGAAAACCACAGAAAATGCAAGTCTTTTTGGGGATATGAGTTCCGGGACCTATCCGGCTTCCCCAGTGGTCGGTAATGGACCTCTTTGCGCCGTTTGTTTCCGCCTTTGTGTGGCATAAGCGCGGCGGGATGGGAATCCTGGGTGAATGCGGACCGCTCCCTCCTCGGTCACTTCGAGGCCCCCTCTCACCCCCAGCTCTTGGTCCCCGGAGGACTTTGCCGAAGGGCGGTGAGGTAGTAGAAGGGGCTCTTTCGGGCTTCTTCGGGTTTCCCCCACCATTCCCGGACCTGGGGGAGGTCTGGGGACGGGATCGCTCTCGCAGTGGGCGACTCCTTGAGAGCACACCCCATCCCTGATCAGGGATTGCGCCCGATCCCTCGGCCGAAGTACCATGATTGGAGTGATCGGGTGAAGTTGGCGGTGTCGGCTGGCGAGACGCTCCTTCAGGAGCATCCTTGGTCAGCTTCCCTGGCCCAAACCGAGCCGATTGGCTGTGGCCTGTTTCAGGTGGTTGCTCAAGCGGGTCCCCGTCCCGAGGCTATCGGCCAAAGCCACTGGTGTTCCTGCTTCCGTGAGACGTGAGCCATGAACGCCCAACCGGCCTCGAGTTCTTCCCCCAGGTGGGTCTACTGGCTGAGCGGCCAACCCTTCTTCAATGGTCTCGCCAAGGGCTACCAGAGGCTGCGGGCGACCCTCGAAAAACTCCCTGCATTCGAGAAGCTCGAGGGAATCTCCAGGAAGGTGACGGCCAGGGTTTTCGGGGTGATTCGGCTCCCCAACGATCTCGAAACCCGTTTGGATCCCCTCCTGGAGATCGAAGCCGGTCGGAAGGTGGATCCCGTCATGGTGTTCGGGGTCCTGGCTCTCTTCGCCCTGCTTGGCTTGTATCCGTCCAGTCTGGGCCACATGGACACCACCCCCCTCCTCTTCACCGTGCTTCCCTTCGTCGGGGTTTTGAATCCTTACCTGGGTGTTTGCTCGGCCGTTGTGTTTGCGGTGTTCGACTGGGGGGGGAAATGGCTCTATCCGGTCCTCTCGATATTCGGGAGCTGGGTTCCGGTGGAGAGCGTGTACGGGGGCAACCTGAGCGACGGCTTTCAGAACTTCCTGGGGGCCCGGGTGGGGTACGTTTTCGCCTACTCCACGGCTCTACTCACCGCCCTCCTCCCCGGGGTCCTGGCCAGGGTATTTCGCTCGGCAAGCCTGCGGATCGCCCGGGGGTTGTTTGGTAGGCCAGCGGCCGGGGCGGCCGTAGGGGTTCTCTTGCTCGGGGCATCTGTCATGGCCCTTTCCCACTTCACAGGCTCGCAAACCGCCGCCGTCCTGGCCACGATTCCCGTGGTGCTCTTCGCGACCTCGGCGGCGACCAGGAGCCTGGGGACCGATTCCTCGGAAGCCATGGCCCAGGCGCTGGCGACGGCGGGGAGTTTTGCCGGGGCTGTTCTCGGGGGCGCCCTCGGGAACATCTACGCCAGGGCACTCGGCAACTACATGGCGTTCGAAGCGTTCAGGGCGACTCCCGATCTGAGCTGCCGGGCCCTGTCCGCTGGGAATTACATGGGCCACCTGCCCTGGACCATGGCGGCGGGAGGGCTTGGAGGGCTTTTCCCGCGGGGCTCGGCTGCGGCCCTCTTCCCCGGCGGTTGGTCCCCTTCGGTATTCGGCGGCCCTCTCATAGCGGGGAATCCGGAAAGCCTCGTCAACTTCAGGCCCCCCGGGGGCATGCCGGAAGGGATCCCGGGAGCTACCGAGGCCAGGAGCGAGCACCCCGAGTGCGACGAGCTCTACGGGCGCCTGCGGCAGGCCATCGACCGATACAGGAAAGCCCAGGCGGAGCGGGAGGAGGTCTGGAGGAGGCTTCGGAGGGCCCATGGCAAGCAACAGCTCAACACGACGGTCTTGATCATCAGGACAGGGATCGAAGTGGGTGGCTATGCCGCTGCAGGCACCGAGATGATCAAGGGTGTCACGAAGAGCGTCGGGATGAGGGCCGCCAACGTCGTCGACGACATCCGTGCGGCAAAAGCTCGTGGCGAGTGGATCGCCGAGTCCACCCGCCAGATCGATGCCCGCCTCGCCAAGCTCCGGTCGGCGGTCAGAGGAGCGACCGAAGCCCAGCGGGAGGTTGACCGGCTGGTCCGGAAACAAAGAGACCTGGACTTGTGGGCCCGTCAGGAGCTTCGCGAGAAGGATGATTCATGGCTTCTCATAAGCCCGGAAATACAGAAAGGCGCGGGTAAGGATCGAGCTGTCCTGGAGACCACCGGAATTGCGAAGCGGACGATCCTGGATGACATCGCTCGCCAGGGTTTTCCCGCTACCGCAGCCCAGAAGGCGGAGTTGAAACGTCTGACCAAAGCGGCAATAGAGGCCCAGAAGCGTTCACTCCACCGGCACGCACACTCCCTTCGGGAGGGGTGGAAGCCGGACATGAACGATTTTCTGCGTTCCAGGGACCCGGAGAAGTTCAAGGCCTTCTGGGAGAATGCTGACGAGCTCGCCACGGCTCAACGCCGCCTGAAAGAGGCCGAGAAGCTCGCCCCAGCTCACATCAGGGACGAGATCAACCGCCTGAAGGACCGACTCGAGAACATCCAGCTGGGGTGGGCGGAGGGAAGCCTGCCGGAGGGCTACTACGGAGGTAGGGGCCCCCACGGCACGAAGGTTGGCGCAGGCCCGGCGGCGGCCGGAGACAATCCCACACGAGTGACGCCACGCCGTCCGCCGACTGCCGACAATCCCACCGGGGCGGCGCCACGCCGTACGCCCACCGCAGGTGGCCCCACTGGGGCGGTACCTCCGCCCCGTCCACCCCCCGTGATGTCCTTGCCCTCCTCCAAGTTCTGGCACGTTCCCAAGCCTCCGGAGTGGATTCGCAGGACACGCAAAGCCGTGGAGGGCGGAATCGGCTGGGTTCTCTCACCGGTGGGCCGGTTTTTCCGGTGGGCTTTCGTTGGGGAGATCAAGGAACAAAGCCCCGAAGAGGTGGGACGCATTCTCCAACAGGGGATCGACACGATCAAACGCCTCCAAGCTGAACATGAAGCAAAGCAGGCTGTGCTCGACAGCATCCGGGCTCAGGTTAAGCGGATGCGATCAGCCCTCGAACGCTGCAACCAGACCCGGAGATAGGGCGGTGGATTCAGCGCCTTGACCTCTTTGACCGGTGATGAGCTATGAACGAAGATACCGAAGGACCCGTCCGCTGGATGAGCATCGCGGCAATCGAGCGATACTATGTCCACCTGGCCACCGGCTTCGCCATCGGCGCCATCAACAGCCATGAGTACGGGGAAGCCATGGAGGCCTTCAAGTTCCAGGACGATCAATACTGTTTTTGGACCGTGGGCGCTGCCAGTGGCCAGTGGTACGTACACGACGGAAGCGCTTGGCAGTCCGGCGAGCCGCCGCCGGAGTTGTTGGGCGCAGACATCCCTTTTTGGGACCTGGATGGCGTTCTCGCAGAGGAAGAGGCAGCCTCGGCCTCTAGGGCCTTCGCCCCGCCCGGTCTCCCGGAGGCCGGTGGTCCGGCTCAACCCCCGCCCGAGGCCTCGAGCCCCACCCCGGACACAGCGACAGAAACCCCTTGCCCCAACCCCGGATGCGGGAAGCTCGTACCGCCCGGGACCGAGTTCTGTATCTACTGCGGCACGCGCCTGACCTGAGAGCCTCTGACCGAGGAGCCCGTATGGATCTGAACCACACCGAATTCAGGCGTACTGTTCTCGTGCTGGCCATAGGCGCTCTGGTCACGGCGGGATGCCAGAAGATGCCCATCAATGAGGGAACCGTGTTCTTACCGGCGGACTCGGCAGGGTGGCTGGAGCCTGGGGACCTCGTCATCGGCTTCGCCGGTGAGGGTCAAAGCCGCGCTTACCCGATACGAGCGCTCAGCCCTATCGAAGTGCTCAATGACACCATTGACGGCATCCCGGTGGTCGTCACCTGGTGCCCGTTGAGCGCCACCGGGGCGATCTTCAGCAGTCGGACTCAGGGCGAGGCCAAGAGGTTCCGATTCCACCCCGACCTCTACCACATGAACCTCCTCTTCGAAGACGCGGAGACGGGGAGCGTCTGGTCCCAGCTGAGTCTTCGGGCCGTGGATGGAGAGGAAGAAGGTAAGGAGCTGATTCTGGTCCCGACCGTTCAAACGACCTGGTCGGAGTGGTTGCGAACTCATCCGGAAACCACGGTCCTCCGATCGGACTGGGGCAGAGGACGGTTCAGCTACCGCCTACCGGCGGACGGATCACCCCCCGGTGCCAGAGCGGAACGCGAGCTGGCTCTGGTGGTCATCAGAGGGCAGGAACGGCGAGTCTACCCGATCAGTGACCTGTCGCGGGCTGCCGGACCCGTGGAGGACACCATCGCCGGGGAGCCGCTGACCGTTCACTTCAACCCGGAGGGACCCACCGCCTTCGCCACCGACCTGGCTGGGACCCTACTGCCATCCGTGATCATGTATTGGAAGTACCTGGAGGATTTCTTTCCCGATTCCGAGATCTGGGAGCCCTAGGAGCAACCGATGAGCAACCTTTGCCCTCACTGCCGGGCAGCCGTGGAGCCCGGCGACCAATTCTGCGGGGATTGTGGGAGGACCATCGAACCCGTCGCCCCCGATCCACCGCCTCGAACGAAGGTCCGACGATCCCGCGGGAGATTCTTCGGGGGAGTCGGCTTGGTCGCCGTCCTGGCCCTGGCCTTTACCTGGTACCAGGGCTACCTCCCGGACTCCATCCCAAGCTGGGACGACCTCCGCCAGCGCAGGGGCAGCTCCCCCGAGGGGCCAGAGACCTCCGATCCTGAGGGCTCTGGACGGACGGAGGAGGCCGGTGCCCTGCCAGGCCCTCGGACCCAGGCCGTTGAAGGGCAGGAGGCCGGGACTCCTGAAGACGCCCCTCCCCTGGCTATCGAGGGTGAGGACCCGTTCGACGATCCGCCAACCGAGGCTGAAGTCCTCGAATTGCCCCCGGACGAGTATCCACCTCCGGAGGAGCTCGTGCCCCCCCTTCCGGAAGACGAAGCGGCCTTGATCACATTCCCGGGCGAGGAGACCGATGCACCCCTCCCAATCCTCTTCGTCATCAACTCGGAACCGGAAGGAGCACGACTCTTCGTCGACGGAGACTATAGAGGCACGACTCCTACCCTGGTCGAGTTCGATTCCGTTGGGGTCTTCCAGGTCCGGATGACGCTCGCAGGCCACGAGGATGTGGTCATGGAGTTCGATCCGCGCGAGTTCGGAGTCGGGGGAGGAGGAGCCGAAGACGTGGTGGCGATCACCATCCCTTTTGGCGGCTCCAAGTCAGGGATGCCTGGGGACCCTAAACTCTCACTGAATCGGCCACCGAGGCTAAAACTATGAATCCACGAACATGCACAAGTTGCGGTGCCGACGTGAGCGGGGGGCAGGAAACCTGCCTGCTCTGCGGTGCTCCGCTGACTGCGGATCCGGGGGTCCCCGCAGGGGGAATGCCTGCACCACCCGGCACCCGCCCCGTGTCTGCGGTGGACGTGGAGATCCTCGCCTTCACGATTTCCGCTGGGCGGCAGGTGGGGGTTCTCGATAAAGAGGAAGCCGACACGCTCCAGGCGGAGTTGATGGCCGCCGACACCGCCGGAACCTGGTGGACGTTCTTGGGGGAGTCCCGCCAGTGGTTCCGCTCGGAGGCGGGTGCCTGGGTGGCGGTGGATCCTCCCGGGGAGGTCTACCTCGGCGACGATCTCTTCCATCGGTTACGGGAGATGACGCGGGATACGTTGAAGTGGGTCGGGAGCCTCCCGGTGGGAGGGTACGGCGCCGCTGGGGCTGGAGAAATGCCAGCGGAAGCCCACCAGCCGGTGGAAGCGACCGAATCGGCTCCGGCCCAAGCCGTGGATATCCCCCGGTTCTGCGGGAAGTGCGGCCAAGGGCTTCGGCCTGGAAAGAAGTTTTGCGTCAGTTGCGGCACGTCAACGGCCGCTTAATCCAGCTCGAGGAGGCGTGAACGATGAGTGCCCCACCGACCCAGAAGTCCCCTCCCAAATGGGTCTATTGGCTGAGCGGCCAACCGCTGTTCAACGGACTCGCCAAAGCCTACCGATGGCTCCGATCCATCCTTGAAAATATCCCGGCCTTTTCGGCCCTCGATCGGATCGCCAAGGCCGTAACCGGGAAGGTCTACCGGATCGTCCGCCTCCCGTCGAACCTCGAAGCCCGCGTCGATCCCCTCCTGGAAATCGAGGCCGGCCGGCAGATGGACCCCATTCTGGCTGCGGCCTTGTTTGCGTTCTTCGCGGGCCTGGGCCTCTATCCGTCGTCGTTGGGTCATATGGACACCACGCCATACCTGTTCAGCGTGCTCCCGTTCGTCGGCGTCTTCAACCCTTACCTGGGCTTGTGTTCTGGGGTGGTCTTCGCTGTGTTCGACTGGGCCGGGAAGTGGTTGTACCCGCTCCTTTCGAGCCTCGGGAGCTGGGTGCCCGTCGAGAGCGTCTACGGCGGTAACTGGTCCGACGGCGCCCAGAACTTTTTTGGGGCCCGAGCAGGGTATCTATTCGGGTACTCCATTGTGCTTCTTACTCCACTCCTCCCCGGGATCCTGGCCCGGGTTTTCCGGATCGTCATTCACCGATTGGCCCGCCAAGTCCTTCAGCGACCTACAGCAGCGGCAGCGGCGGGACTCCTTCTTTTGGGGGGGAGTGCCTTTGCGGTCACCCGGCTCGCCGGATCCGAGGGGGCTCTGTTGCTGGCCGTATTCCCCATCATCCTCCTGGCAGGGTCCACCGCATCCATGAGTTACGGGGCCGGCTTCGTCGAATCGGTTGCCCGGGCCCTGGGGACTGCGGGGAGCGTGGTGGGCGGAATGTTGGGCGGAGGTCTCAGCAACAGCTATGCCCGAGGCCCGGGGAACTACATGGCTTTCGAAGCGGTTCGCGCGGACCCCGATTTGAGCTGCCGAGCGCTCTCGGCCGGTAACTACATGGCCCACAGGCCGGTGACCATGGCTACAGCCGCCGGGGGCGGGTTCTTCCCGGCGGGTTCCGCGGGAGCACTCAACCCCTTAGTGACTCAGATGACCGCCATGGGGGGGCCCATGGTGTTTCCGGGAGCGATAGGCGGCACCAACGCACCGCCCGCGAAACCCGCCGGCACCGCCCCGGACGATCCCTTAGAAGGTGAGGCGAAGACGTCCTTGAGGCCCGAGCCCCTCACACCCACTCCAGCTCCGGGCACGCCGGATCCCGCCGAAGGAAAACCGGAGCAACAATCCGAGTGGGGCCACTGCATGAACTGTGGAATGTCGCTCGACAACCCGAAGGAACCATGCCCGTTCTGCGGTGGGGCGTGGGTCAAAGCCACGGATCCCCGGACAACCGACCCTCGGAATCCTTTGAAAGGCAAAATCTGTCCGGTGTGCGGGCTGAGTCTTCCCCACTTCTCCACGTCGTGTCCAGCCTGCGCCAGAACAGCTAAGC
>JABDNZ010000427.1 GCA_013043565.1 Gemmatimonadota bacterium
GTAGTAGACGTACCAGGCCCCTAACAGGAACACGGCTCCGATCATCGCCTCATCCAGGACGATCCGGCGAATCGCTCTCATGTTTTTTCTCCTCCGTTCCGGACACGATAGTCCACGGGCAGGCCGATGTCATCGTGAGGTGTGGGGGGAGTCGCTCGTGGGGAGGGTTGCGACAAAAGGCCGCCACCCCTCGACCGTATGGGTTTGACCCCCTACCATGTTCGCCATGGACGATTCAGATCTTGATCTTGATGCTCTCCGGGGATTGACGAATCCAGCCGAAGTAGAGGCGGTCGCCACCACCCTCGAGAAGCTCACGAAAGACACAGAGCTCCTTCTCTTCATCGCGGCCGGGTGTCCGTCTTGCCCCCATCAGGTTCGTTCCGTGGCCACGTTGGCGTTGGCGAGTCCCAAGGTGTCGGTGGATATCGTGGATGCCCAACAGGAAGCCGAGCTCTCAGCCCAGTACGAAGTCACCTCGGTCCCGACCACCATTGTAGACGACGAGTTGGTCATGGTAGGGGTGATTCCGGCAGGAGAGCTGGCTTGGCGTCTTCTGGAGCGGGAAGGGCCGGAGGCGGAGAAGGTTGTATTCACTGCCCTGGTTGCCTCAGGGAGGATCTCCGACGCGGCCGAGAGGCTGTCCGATGGGCGGGCCAAGGAAGTCTTCCTGGACATGTGGAGCAAGAGCACCATGGAGAGTCGGATGGGTCTCTTCCTCGTGGCCGAGGAGGCGCTCCAGTGGAATCCGGACGCTCTGCGGGACCTCTCGGCCCTCTTGATCGAGGGGCTCCAGGGGGACGGGTCTCTCACCCAGGATCCCTCCAGGGTGGGGGACACGGCGGATCTTCTCGGGCAGATCGGCGATCCGGCAGCGAGGCCGGTTCTCGAGGCTCTCAGCCGGGATTCAAACGAGGAAGTGGCGGAAGCCGCCTCGGACGCTCTGGAGGAGCTCGGGTAGACTGAGGCCGTCACTCCGGCATCCCGCTGGTTTCAGGGCGCCTCTTCCCTTCCAAGGCGGGCCCGGGTTTCCTTGAACTCCCGGGCGTCCTGGCATCACCGGGGCGCCCGGTCTATCCTTCTCGGGTTCTCCAAATCACCCCAGATAACCGGAATCGAGCCATGAAGACTCTTTCTCGTTTCGTGCCGGTCGCCTTCGCCTCCCTCACTCTCCTCTTCGTAGGCTGCTCTCCCGAGCCGGCTGGGGACGGCCGAACCGAGGAGCTTCCCACGGTTGTGCCCGAGGTCGATGAAGGCCCATCCCTCTACGAACAGCTTCTCGAGGTCGCCACGGTCGAAGAGATGGTAATGGTCCCCATGCGGGACGGGGTCCGGTTGGCCACCCACGTCTACCGCCCGAAGGGGTCCGAGTCCAATCCCGTCCCCACCATCTTCGTGAAGACCCCCTACAACATGAACCTCTGGGGCGACGGCGAGATGAACATGGGGAGGTTCCGCGGGCCGCTGGAGGCCGTTCGCCGCGGCTACGCCTACGTGAACCAGAACGAGCGGGGGAAATTCTATTCGGAAGGCGAATGGGATATTCTCGGCCCGCCCAAGACCGACGGGTACGACGCCCTCTCCTGGATCGCGGCTCAACCCTGGTCGAACGGAAAGGTGGGTACGCAGGGCTGTTCGTCCACCGCAGAGTGGCAGATGGGACTGGCCGCACTGGACCACCCGGCACACGCTGCCATGGTGCCCCAGGGTTTCGGGGCCGGGGTTGGCCGGATCGGCGAGTGGTATGAGCAGGGGAACTGGTACCGGGGTGGTGCCGAACAGATGCTCTTCTTCACCTGGCTCTACGGCGTTCAGAATACGCAGCGACCCCAGTTCGATCCGAACCTGGATGACGATGATCGCGCCCGAGTGGCTCGCTACTTCGACCTTGCCCCCGAGCTCCCCCGGGTTGACTGGACGGAGGCGCTCTGGCACCTGCCGGTGGAAGACCTCATGCGACACGTCGGCGGACCCGAGGGCATCTTCGCCGATCCGGCCCCTGTGGCTACGGGTGGGGAGATGATTCAACGGGCTCCGAACGATCCGGCCTGGTACCGAGGTGGGCTTTACCACGATGATGAACCCTTCGGCGTGCCGAGCTTCTGGTTCATGTCATGGTACGACGTGTCCATTGGCCCAAACCTGGCGTTGTTCAATCATGTCCGTGAAAACGGAGTGGATGAAGAGACTCGGGAGAATCAGTTCGCAATGGTGGCTCCCGTCACTCACTGCGGTTACACCCGTGCCCGAGAGAACACGGTGGTCGGGGAGCGGAGCGTTGGGGATGCCAGATGGGAGTACAGCGATCTCATATTCGACTGGTTCGATCATTGGCTGAAGGGTGAGGACAATGGGATCACGGAGACGCTCCCGAAAGTCCGTTACTACACCATGGGTTCGAACGAATGGAACACCTCGGCAACCTGGCCGCCGGAGGACGCACAGATGGTGACCTTCTACCTCGAGTCGGGGGGTAGCGCGAACACCCTGAGCGGAGATGGCCGCCTGGTTCCCGAACCACCCTCTGCCGACAATGTGGATTCCTTCACGTACGACCCCATGGATCCGGTGATGTCTTATGGGGGGAACGTGTGTTGCATCGGGGGAGCCATCGATGCCGGCTCATTCGATCAACAGGAGATCGAGAGCTCGCGACAGGACATTTTGGTTTACACCACGGATCCTCTCGAAGAGGGTGTTGAGGTCAGCGGAACGATTGGGATCACCCTCTATGTCTCCTCCGACGCACGGGACACCGACTTCACGGTGAAGCTCCTCGATGTGTATCCGGACGGCTCGGCCTACAACCTGGACGAAACCATCCAGAGGGCACGGTATCGAGAGGGGTATACCCAGCAGGTCTTTATGGAGGAAGGGCAGGTTCACGAGCTGGAAGTCAGCCCCATGTCCACGTCGAACTACTTCGAGGTAGGCCACAGCCTGCGCATCGAGGTGTCCAGTTCCAACTTTCCTCGGTTCACCAGGAATCTGAATACGGGCGGGAACAACTACGACGAAACGGAGGGAGTCGTTGCGCACAATCAGGTCCACCACTCCGCCGAGTACCCATCGCAGATCCGGATTCCGATTGTGAGGAGGTAGGGCAAGGAATACCGGAAACGTCACGGCGCCGAGTTGGAGAATCAGGTGAAGAACATCTTTGGAGTTTTCGGAGGTTGCCTCCTCTTTGCGGTCCTCGCCGCCTGTGGCGAGGAGTCGGCCCCGGCCGATCTGGTGATCATGGGGGGACGGGTCCTGACCCTCGATGAAACGGTGCCGGAGGGCCAGGCCATTGCGGTACAGGGGAACACCATCCTCGCCGTGGGAACGATGGAGGAAGTTCAGCGCCTGGTCGGTGGCGGAACCACGGTCATCGAGCTCAGCCCCGAAAACCTGGTCCTTCCGGGCCTCATCGATGCCCACGGCCACTACATGAGTCTCGGAGAGTCCCTCATGCAGTTGGACCTCCGCTCGCCACGGACCTGGGACGAAATCGTTGCTCTGGTGGAGGACGCCGTGGCCGGGGCTCAGCCCGGGGATTGGATCGTGGGTCGCGGGTGGCACCAGGACAAATGGGACTTCCTTCCCGTTCCTTCTGTCGAAGGCCTTCCAACCCACTCCAGCCTCAGCGGGGTAAGCCCGGATAATCCTGTGATGCTGATCCACGTCAGCGGACACGGGGCGTTTGTGAATGGGCGGGCGCTAGAGATGATGGGTATCTCCTCCGACACTCCGGACCCCGAGGGTGGCGAATTCGTAAGGGACTCATCGGGGACGCCAACCGGGATGCTCCGCGAGGCGGCACAGGACGTCGCGAGGGCCGCCGTGGCCGAGTGGGAGAGTTCACGATCTGAAGCGGAGATCGATGCCTATCGCCGCCGGCAGGTGGAGCTGGCCGGGGCCAATGCCCTGGAGAATGGGATCACCGAGTTCCACGACATGGGGGCGTCCTTCGAGACCATCGATTTTTTCAAGGGAATGGCCGACGAGGGTACCCTCCCGCTTCGCATCTATGCCCACATCGAGGAGCCGGCGGAGCGCTTGGATGGTCGCCTCCCGGACTACCGGATGGTGGGCTATGGAGACGGCTTCCTCACCGTTCGGGGGATCGGTGAGAAGGTCCTGGACGGGGCCCTGGGTGTCCACGGAGGATGGCTCCTGGAACCGTATGCCGACATACCCAGGACCAGCGGGTTCAACGTGACACCCGTGGACGACATCCGCCGTTCAGCGGAGCTGGCCGCGGAGCATGGGTTCCAAATGGCCATTCAGGGCATTGGGGACCGAGCCGCTCGGGAGTTGTTCGACATCTATGAGAAGGTTTTCCAGGCAAACCAAGAACTGGAAGACCTGCGCTGGCGCATCGAACACTGCCAGATCATCCATCCCGACGATATGCCGCGCTTCGAAGAACTGGGTGTCATCGCCTCCATACGGGGGGTATTCGCGACTTCCGATGGCCCGTGGGTGACATCCCGCCTGGGTGAGGAGCGCACCCGGGAACGGGGCTACGCTTATCAATCCATGTTCCAATCCGGGGCCACCGTCATCAACGGCACCGATCCTCCGGTGGAAGACATCAATCCCATAGTGAACTTCTACCTGTCCGTCTCCCGGGTCATGGAAAACGGTGAAGTCTTCCTACCAGACCAGCGACTGACGCGCGAGCAGGCGCTGGCCACTTACACCGTCAACCCGGCCTTTGCCGCCTTCGAAGAGGATATCAAAGGTACGCTCACCCCAGGAAAGCTGGCTGATATAACGATCCTCTCCAGGGATATCATGACCATCCCAGAGGCCGAGATTCCGAATGTGGATGTCCTCTACACCGTCATCGATGGAGAGGTGAGGTACGAGTACGAGGCTGGAGATTAGCATGGAGCTGCTACAGAGCTACTGGTGGGTAGGTGTATTCCTGGTCGTCACCGTTGGCACGGCTGCCTGGCTGCGGCGGACGCGGTAACGCTCCGCCTCACCGTTCATCTCCGAACACTCCGCAACCTGAAACCTCCCTCCGGCATCTAACGTAGAGTACCGAAGTTTCGTCACGCGAAGTATCATGTGGCGAAGTAAGATTCTGGACGGGTCATCAACCGGACGAGACGGACGGCCCGCCCAGAAGGCCAATAACATGAGCACGACCAAAGGCAAGACATGTTCAACTCCGACCTTAAGAGAGGGAGCCTCGAGCTCCTGATCCTCTCCTCCCTGGAGGGGGGCCGCCGCCACGGATACGAGATCGGGAAGCAACTCGAGCGCAGATCGGGCGGCCGACTCGAGTTCAAGGCGTCCACTCTTTATTCGATTCTATACCGGATGGAGGATCGGAGCTGGATCAAAGGTCGCTGGGTCGAAAAGAAGGGGGAACGAAGGCGCTGTTACTACACCCTGACCCCGGCCGGTGCCACCGAGTTGGCGAGGCAGCGGCAGGAGTGGCAAGCCTTCTCGAGAGTTGTGACCAGAATCATCGGGCCAGAACCGGTCGGAGGTTGACGATGAAAGACTGGAAGAAGTGGCTAACGGAAAACCTCGACCTTCCTTCAATGGCAAACGGCCGAGACCGACGGATCATGGAGGAGCTGGCCGACCACTTGGAGGAGATGGAAGCGGAGGCCTTGGCTCGCGGTAGGAGTTCGGCAGACGCTGAGGCCGAGACGCTGGCCTGGCTCGGGGACCCTGCAGAAGCCTCCAAGGAACTGCTCAAGTGCGAGCCTGGTCACGTTCGGGCGCAAATGAGCCGGTGGGCCGAAGAACGGGAGGAGTTGCTTCGACAGAAAGGCGGGCGTTGGGTACCGTTTGCCGACCTGGCAAGGGACCTCCGAATGGCCCTCCGAAGTTTGGCGAAGTGGCCCTTTTTCTCGGTTGTGGCGGTTCTCGTACTGGCCCTTGGGATCGGTGCCACCTCGGCGATCTTCACGCTCGTAGATGCGGTGATCCTCTCTCCCCTCCCTTTCGAAGACGCTGGCCAGCTCATTGCGGTTCAACACGCCGCGCCCGGAAGGGGGATGGCTGATGTCGGACAATGCGCGGCATGGCATTACACGTACATCGATGAAGCCCAATCCTTCGAAGATCTGGGGATGTTCACGGGGTCTTCAGCGTCCGTCACCGGTCGTGGGAATCCGGAGGCCCTCCAGGTCCTTCAGGTCACAAGCGGCGTGTTTCCTGCCATCCGGGTCAACCCTCTGGCAGGAAGGATCTTCACGGAAGAGGACATGGATCCCGACGGCCCGGCCAGGATCATGCTGGCTCAGGGATACTGGGAGAGACGTTTCGGGGCAGACCCCAGCGCGGTGGGTCAAACACTCCAGGTCGATGGTGTCACACGGGAGATCATTGGCGTCATGCCAGAGGCCATCCAGGGGTTGGGCTACCAACCGTCCATCATTCTTCCCCTGCGTTTTCGACGATCCGACCTCTTTGTCGGAAACATCGGATACAACGCCGTGGCCCGTCTTCGCCCCAGGGTCACCATGGAAGAGGCCCATGCGGACCTGACCCGGGTCTTCCCCCAGGCCTGGGAGAAGTTTCCCGGCGGTCCCGTGGCCAGCTCGGACAGCCCGGACTTCTATGAGGTGGACCTGAGATCCCTGAAGGAGGACCTGGTCGGGTCGGTAGCCAACCTCCTCTGGATCCTACTCGGAGGGGTGAGCGTCGTCCTCCTGATTGCTTGTGCCAATGTGGCCAATCTCTTCCTGGTCAGGGCCGATGGGAAGGACGGGGAGATGGCTGTCCGGACCGCAATGGGTGCCAGCCGGCGCCGGATCACCTGGGAGTATCTCAAAGAAAGCATACTCCTTGGTTTGATGGGCGGGATCGGAGGATTGGTGTTGGCACAGCTTGGACTCAGAACCTTGTTGGCCTTTGACTCCGCGAGTCTCCCTCGAATGAACGAGGTGACCCTCGATCTTTCCGTCCTACTTTTCTCACTCGCTCTGTCCGTGGGCGCCGGCCTCTTCTTCGGACTATTTCCCATGCTCCGAAAGGGGAAGGAGGGGTTTGTGGGTGCCCTGAAGGAGGGGGGGCGAAGCGGCATGCGGGACCGGGGCCGGAACCGGGTCCAAAACCTTCTCGCCATAAGTCAGATGGCCCTCGCGCTGGTGTTATTGGTGGCGTCCGGCTTGATGCTTCGGACCTATCAGTCCCTCAGCAACCGGGATCCCGGATTTGGGAACCCGGAGGAAGTGCTTGCCCTCCGCCTCTTTATCCCGGGAGGCGAAGCTCCGCGGGGGGAGGATGTCGCCACAACCTACGAGATGATCGTTCGAAGGCTCGAGGAGGTACCCGGGGTTTCGTCGGTAGGTTTGGCCACTGCCATTCCCATGGCGGGGGGAGGAAACGTCAATCCGTTCATGGTCAGAGGACAGGAGCTGGACTCGGAAGGAGCCACCGTAATTCGACGGCACAAGTGGATCGGTCCCAACTACCTGGAAACCATGCAGATCCCGCTCCTCATGGGAAGAACGGTGACCTGGGCGGAGATCCATGCCAGGGCGCCGGTGGCACTTCTTTCAGAGACCCTGGCCAACCAAGTGTTCGGGTCGCCTGAGGAGGCTCTGGGCCAGTTCGTCGCTGCCAGGCCGGACCCGCCCCAGTGGAAGGAGGTCATCGGGATCGTGTCTGACGTTCGGGAGGACGGCCTTAGCCAGCCGTTCCCCGACCTGGTCTACTGGCCCCACGTCACGCTGGGCTTCTGGGAAGGGAATGCTCCGGACCAGGTCCAGGTCTGGAGAGGGGCCGGCATCGCCATCCGGAGCGAGCGTGTCGGCACACCCGGGTTCTTGAATGATGTTCAGGAAGCCATCTGGGAGATCAGCCCGAACCTACCCCTCATGGGTGTCGGACCGTTAGACGGCATCATGGCCCAGTCGGTGGCCCGCACTTCCTTTGCGATGGTCCTCCTGGGCATCTCCGGTATGGTCGCTCTGATCCTGGGCCTGGTGGGCGTATACGGAGTAATCTCCTATGCCGTCAGCCAACGGAGCGGGGAGTTAGGGATGCGCATGGCCCTTGGCGCCCAGACCGGTCAGGTGAAGACGATGGTCCTGAAACAAGGATTGGCCCTGGCCGGCGTAGGAATCGGGTTGGGTCTTGTTCTGGCCGTCGGGTTGACCCGTTATCTGTCGTCTCTTTTGTTCGGCGTGAGCGCCGTTGATCCTCTGACGTACGGTGCCGTGGCCGTGGGCCTCTTGGTGGTCGCGCTCCTGGCCAGCTATCTGCCGGCCCGCCGGGCCTCGAAAGTCGATCCCATGACGGCTCTCCGGGTGGAGTAAGTGTTAGAAGCCCCGACCGATGAACCCGATCGGCCTTGTCCTATTGAAAGAGGTACAGAACCGTCGAGAGGGTCACTAACGAGAATACGTTGGTGAGGAATACCGTCCGGGCCGCCACGCCAGGGGCGGCGTCGTAGCGTGCGCCGAAGAGGTAGACGTTGATCCCGCTGGGCATGGCGGCCATAGTGACCGCTACGGGTACCCAGATTCCTTCCAAACCGAATACCGGGACCGCCAGAATCCAGACCAGGATCGGGTGAACGAGGAGCTTTAGGCCTGAGAGGATGAGGGCCGGCGGGACGTCCCCTGTGATGGGGTAGGCCGCCAAAGACGCTCCAAGGGCGAATAGAGCCGTAGGCACTGCAGCGCCGCCGAGCAGCTCGGCCACCCGGTCCACAGGTCCCGGGATGGTCCAGCCTCCGAGGTTCATCAGGAGCCCCAGGAGGATCCCCACGATAATGGGGTTCTTCAACAACTCGAAGCTTACGGTCTTGACCTGGCCCCCGAGGGTTACCCCACCCCCCTTTCCAACTTGAATGATCCCTGCGGAAAGGGACATGAGAAGGGGTCCGTGGAACGCAATGATCAGCAGGGTCGGAAGGGTAGCGTCCGGTCCGTAGGCCGTGAAAAGAATGGGAATCCCGATAAGCACAGTGTTGGAGAAACACGCCCCCATTCCAAAGATCGCCTGGTCTGCCAGAGTCCTTTTGAAGACGAACCGACCCAGGCCAAGGCCCGCGGCGAAAACGAAAAGAGCCCCGGCGAAATAGGAGAGCAGGAAGGCCCACTGGATGTCGGGCGGAAGGGTGGCTTGGGCCAGACTGCGAAACAGGAGGACAGGGATGGCGAAGTTGAAGACGAAAAGAACGAGCCCTTTTACTCCACGGTCGTCCAGGACCCGGAGCCTAACCGCCAGAGCCCCCAGGGCCATGACACCGAACACAGGGCCCACCACGTTCAACAGGATGCTCACGGACGGCCAGCGGTCATAGGAGCACGTCGGTCTTGGTGTGGCGAGTGAGGACGAAAAACCGGGCCCGGGAGGTGTCCCCCCCGGGCCCGCTCAACCGAGTCAAAGAAGTCAGCTATTAAAGCGTGATGACTTTGATCTCCACCCGGCGGTTCATCCTGCGTCCCTCCCGGGTGTCGTTGGTTTCGATGGGTTGAGTCTCCCCGAACTGCCGGACGGTGAACTGATCGGCCGCCAGATCCGAGTAGTTCTCCAGCAGCCAATCCCGCACCGCCTCGGCACGGCGCTGGCTGAGGCCCATGTTGTAGCTCTCTGGGCCGGTGGCGTCGGTATGGCCATGGACCTCGATGTCCGCGTCCATGATGGTGATAAGGACGGTTCCGATCTCCTGAAGCCTGGCCTCTCCTTCATCCGTGATCACAGCCGAGTCGAAGTTGAAGAACACGTCTTCGAACGTGTACGAAATCACTTCGGGCTCAGGCTCCGGAATTGGGCAGCCCTGGCTGTCCACTTCGGTCCCCGCCGGGGTGTTGGGGCAGCGATCCATGTAGTCCGGCACACCGTCGCCATCGGAGTCCAGGGGGCAGCCCTGGGCGTCCACCGGGGCGCCGGCGGGGGTGTTCGGGCAGTTGTCCATGTAGTCGGGGACGCCGTCACCGTCGGAGTCCAGCGGGCAACCCCGGGAGTCTACCGCAGCACCTGCCGGCGTGTCGGGGCACTCGTCCATGTAGTCGTACACCCCGTCACCGTCGCTATCGAACGGACACCCGTTCTCATCCACGTCGACGCCGGCCGGCGTGTCCGGGCAAAGGTCCCTCTTGTCCTTTACGCCATCGCCGTCCGTATCCTTGGACCCGAAGAAGTAGGAGATCCCACCCGAGATGGAGTAACCCCAGAAGGTCTCGTTGGCGGTGAAGCCAGAGACGGACTGGGTCACGTCTTCCATGGCGGTGGGGATGTTCCAGCCCCGGAAGTCACCGGTGAGGGCGATGTTCTCCTTCAGGTAGAGCTTCACTCCGCCGCCGTAGGTGTACCCGAAATCCATCTCGGAGTCATGGTCCTCGGGAGCCCAGTTCACCAGGGAGAGCCCAGCCACGCCGTAGATGTCGAAACGCTCATGGAGAGGGAGAGTCAGACCGACAAGGCCGCTCCCGAAAATCGCATTGAGGTCCGTTACGAACCCCCCTTCGGGCGCCATGTCCAGCGGTACAAATCTCCCATCCAGTCCCAAGAAGGTCCCGAAGGGCCCGATGGTGGTGGGCAGGTGGTAGTTCAACCCGGCACCGAACATGACGTTTTGATCCGGATCGATGTAGAAGATGCTACCGTCGGGATCGAACTCGAAGTCATCGTCGAACCCGCCTGCGAACAGGTTGATCTCCCACGGACCACGATCATTGGGCTGGACCTTCTGCCCTTCGACCGTCGCGGCTGGGAGGAGGAACAGGAGGGCCAAGAGAAGAGCCCAGATCGATCGGGTGTGCATGTTGAGCCTTTCGTTCGAAGTATGGGTCCAAAAAAACCGTTATCAGATCGGAATCCCACTCGAATTCCATTCGAGAGGAATTTTATCAATTCTGACGTTCTCTACAACATCCGTTTCGGAATTAGACATTCCAGCAGGTCCCCGGGTCACAAACGGGTGATCCGGGTTCCCGCCTAATCTGTGGGTTTCCCTACCTCGGAATCAATGGGTTCCTTTAATGTTTTTATTCCACTCCTACCAGTCCCCGGGCTTCCAAAAGGGCCTGAATCGACGGCTCCCTGCCTCGGAAATTCACGTAAAGCTCCATCCCCGGAAGCGTGCCGCCCCGGGACAGGATCTCATCCCGCAGCCGGTCGGAGGTCTCGGAGTCGAAAAGATCCCCGGCCTCGACAAAGGCCTGGAACGCGTCTTTGTCCAGGACTTCCGCCCAGAGATAGGCGTAGTAACCGGCGGAGTATCCCCCGGAAAAGATGTGGTTGTAGTAGGTGCTCCTATACCGGGGGATGATTTCCTCGATGAGACCGACCCGAGCCATTTCCGCGTTCTCGAAGGCGTCGGCGTCATGCTCCACCGGCTCCTCGAGAAGATGCCAGGCCATGTCCAGGAACGCGGCGGCGATGAACTCCACCGTGATGAAACCTTGATTGAAGGTTGCCGATGCCTGGAGCTTGTCCACGAAGTCATCCGGGATGACCTCCCCGGTCTCATAGTGTTTGGCGTATTCCCGGAGGACCTCGGGCTCGCCCATCCAGTTTTCCATGATCTGGGACCCGAACTCCACGAAATCCCTTGGAACCGACGTCCCGCTGAGAGCCTCAAAGGTCACGTTCGACATGAGTCCGTGGAGTGCATGGCCCATTTCATGAGCCAGGGTCATGGCGTTGTCCAAACCAATGAGAGAGGGGCCGTCTTCGGTGGCGGGCGGGAAGTTGAAGTTGGTCGTGACGATGGGCGTTACGAAGCCACTGACGTTGGATTGGCTCCGCAGGGAGTTCATCCAAGCGCCACCTCGTTTGCTGGGTCGAGTGAAGAAGTCCATGTAGAGAACACCGAGGTGGCTTCCGTCGGCCTCACGGACCTCGAATACCTGCTGATCCGGGTGCCACCGTGGCAGATCCTCCCGCTCATGGAAGGAGAATCCGTAGAGCCTGTTTGAGATCATGAACACACCGTCTCGGACGGCGTTGACCTCGAAGAAGGGAAGGAGTGCCTCCTGATCCAGAGCGAAACGGGCTTTCCGGACCTTCTCCGTGTAGTGCCTCCAGTCCCAACCCTCCAGTTTTCCGGGAATCCCCTCCGAGTTCATCAACTCCTGCATGTCGGCTCGCTCACGCTTCGCCACGGCCAACGCCGGCCTCCATACCTCTTCGAGGAAGTCCAGGACCCGATTCGGCGTCTCAGCCATATTGTCAGAGATGATGAAGTGCGCATGGGTCGGGTATCCCATGATCTGGGCCTTCTCTGCCCGGAGAGCTGCCATCCGTGCCAGGGTGGTCTTGTTGTCGTGGGCGTTGTCGTTATCCCCTCGGAGGGCGTACCCCATAAAGATATCGCGCCTCAAATCCCTGTTCGTGGAGTATTCCAGGAAAGGGTTGATGCTGGGACGGTCCAGTCCGAAGGCCCAACCAGTATCGTGGCCGCTTCCCCTTGCGCGCTCGGCTGCCAGGGTCACCAGGTTTGCAGGCAAGGCGCCAAGATCGGCCGTGTCGGTGACGAGGAGCTCGTATGAGTTGGTCTCTCCCAGGACGTTCTCGCCGAAGCGGATAGACAGTTCGGCGAGTTCAGAATTGATCTCCATGATCCGTGCCTTGGAGATCTCGTCCAGGGCTGCGCCACTCCGAACGAACCCTTTGTGGGTTTCCTCCAGGAGCTTGCTCTGCTCCGGGGTCAAGCCCAGTTCGTCTTTCTGTTCGAACACGGCATTCACGCGTTCCCACAACCCCGGGTTCAGGCCGATGGCATCCCCGTGGGCGGCTCGCTCCGGGGCCATGGTTCGGGCCACCTCTTGGAGAACATCATTGGTGTGAGCACCGTTTACCGCTCCGAAAACTCGGCCCACCCGGCTGTACAGAGCTCCCGCCAGGTCGAGGGCGAAAACGGTGTTCTCGAACGTTGGTGGCTCGGGGTTGTTCACGACCACGTCGATCTCCGTTCTGTGAAGCTCCATGGCTTCCCGGAATGCGGGTATATAATGGTCGTTCTCGATCTGGTCGAAGGGTGGAACACCGAAGTCGGTTTCCCACACCGCCATGAGTGGATTCTCATGGCCCTCGATACCCAGGGGAGGAGGGGTGTCGATAGTGGGAGCGGATGTTTCGCCGCATGCGGAAAGGCCGACCAGGATGAACAGAAATAAGCCCATGGTTCGGGCTGAAAATGCCGACGACTGCAGGTGCTTCCTCACAGTGAGCCTCCTTATCCGGGTTTGACTGCCGACAACCTGACATATGCGCGGTCCCCAGGAAAGACCGGGCTGGAGAGAAAGCCTTGCCACATGACCGCTCCCCGGGTCCATTGGGACTGTTCCCAGTGACCTTCCTGTCGATCGCAGGAGATGGAAAGAGGCCGCCATATGCTGAGTTCCGAACTTTCCAGACGCCGGTTCGTGTCCGCGCTTCCCCTCACTGTTCTTGCCACCCCCGCCGTCCTGTCCGGTTGCGATGCCGAGGCGGAGGGTGGTCCCGAGGCTGCTCCCCTGCCGATCCTCCAGGGCCAAGCCCGGGGCCCAGGGTTCATTGGCCCTCTCACCGAGGCCGAGGCTGCGGCGGTGGCGGCCTCCTCCATGGCGCATGAGATCGCCGCCCTGAATGGCCAGGGGTACCCATGTTCTGAAATGATCCTTTTGGCGGCCCTCCGGCGTTTTGATCTCCCGGAGAACCATTTGGACGCCGCGGCCGTATTTGGTGGTGGAGCCGGAAAGCGGGACCTCTGCGGGCTGCTGACCGGCGGGTTGATGGCAATTGGCCTGGGAGCAGGGTCCAAGTACTCAGGTCGGGCTGAAGTCCATCGTGTGGGCAGGCTCGCATCCGATGCCTACTGGGACTGGTGGGTGTCCAGGGGGGACGTCCACTGTATGGGTTATGGGACGGCCCATGAGTCGTCGGAGGAGTTCGTCCGAATGTGCCAGCGGACGGCTGTTCAACTCGAGACGGTGATGACGGAGGTGGTGGGGGTCTGATCCCGATGCGGGCTGGCCCGACCAGTCCAACCCATGACCGGGTGGCGCCGAGAACCTGAAGGAGGTTGATGGTGGACGTCGAAATGTTGATCGGGATGGGGTTTTCGTTCCTGATGACCCTGACCATGCTCGTATTCATCGGCGGGATCGTTCTCCTCCGGCCCCTCATGAAGCACCTGGGGAACTACCTGGAAGCGAGGGCAGAGGAACGGCAGGCCCTCGGTGATCGATCTCCAGCGGATTGGGATCGGCTGTTCGCCAACCTCGATTCCCTCGGCGAAAGATTGAACGCCTTGGAAGAACGGCAGGACTTCACTGAAAAGCTCCTCGCCCGTCCTGAGCAGGGGAGTGAGGAGGGTTAACCCTTGAGCCCGGAAGGCGGCGGCGGGGGCATGAAGAGCTTGGCTTCCCGGTATGCTCTCGAACGAGAGCTGGGGCGGGGGGGCATGGCCACGGTCTACCTGGCCAGGGACCTCAAGCACAACCGGGAAGTGGCGGTGAAGATCATCCGGCCGGATCTTGCCGCGGTTGTGGGATCGGAGCGGTTCCTACGCGAGATCGAAATCACCGCCGCCCTGAACCATCCCCACATCCTGCCGCTGTTGGATTCCGGAGCCCTGGATGACCTCCTCTATTACGTCATGCCCTACGTTTCCGGCGGGTCTCTGAGAAGGCTGTTGGAGAGCGACGCCGGGATTCCCCTGGAGGCGGTTCTCAGGATTGTCCTGGAGGTGGCCTCGGCTTTGGACTATGCCCACGATCGTGGCGTGGTGCATCGAGACATCAAACCAGAGAACATCCTCTTCAACGTGGGATTGGCGGTGGTGGGGGATTTCGGCATCGCCGTGGCGGTAGGCAGTGCTCCCAGGGAGAAGGTCACCCGGACCGGGGCGGCCCTCGGAACCCTCGGTTACATGAGTCCTGAGCAGGCTCTGGGAACCGAAGCGCTGGATGCCCGCACGGACGTATACAGCCTGGGCTGTGTGGCCTACGAGATGCTGACCGGAGGGACTCCGGCGTCGTGGCCTGGCCCCGAGGATGTGAAGCTCGGGCGCCTGGAGGGTGTCCCTTCTGAGCACCGATGTCTGCTGGACAACCTTCCAGGTCGGATCGAGCAGGTCCTGACCAAGGCGCTGGCCCTGCGCCCCGGGGACAGGTACGCTCATGCGGGCGACCTGGCTCGGGCGCTGGTGGGGGCCTCGGAGCGGACTCCGAGTTTCAGTGAAGATCAGGTGCGGCAGCTCCTGGATCGAGCGGCCGAACTGCAAGCGAGGGAATCCCAGGACTCTGGGGTGATGACCATCGGAGCCGTGGAGCAGGTGGCGGCCCAGGTGGGGATCCCACCCGAACACGTGAGGAAGGCCGCTGAAGAGATGCGGCCCGACGCCACCGCGGTCCGGTACCACAGAAAGACCCCGGGCGGCCAAACCGTGGATTGGGGTCCGGGGTCCCAGGCACCGGTCGGACTCTGGAGACGGTCTCCGGAGGAGAAGTGGGACAGGGTGGTTCTGGATTCCTACGTCGACGGGGAGATTCCCGATGAAGCCTATCCGGCGATGGTGGATGAGATCCAGGAGACCCTGGGCATCATGGGCCATGCATCCGTGCTGGCGAACACCCTGACCTGGAGCCCCGCGACACAGGGAGAGGACAGTCGGCGCGTCGTGGTGGCGGTGAAGAGCAAGGACGGGGTGACCCGGATTCGGGTCGAGGAGCGTTTCGAGATCCGAAGTTTTCGGAGGGCTTTTGTTGCCGTGGGTGGAGTCTCCGGTGCCGTGATCGCCGCCGTCACGGCGACCTTTTTGGGCATCGCCGATTCGGCTATGCCCGCCCTTTTAATCCCATTCATGGGCCTCGGCGTGGTGAGTGGGGTGGTCGGGACGATTAGGTTCGAAGCGAATACTCGGCGGCCCCAATTGGAGGCGCTCTCAGGGCGCCTCAGGGAGATCGCGGAGAAGATGACCCGAAAGCTGCCCGGGTCGAAGAAAGACTAGAATAAGGCCTAGAGGTCGGGTTACGTCCCTTCAGGGTCTTCGGAAGTACCGTTTCCGCCCACCACCAGATTCACTGCCGTAGTGAAGACCCGCCATTCGACGCGCTGGCGGTCGAGGGCCTCACTTCCGTCCTCCGTCAAACTGTAAAAGCAACGTCGTCGGTTTCCGTTGCTCCACCGGCGGGATATCCAACCGCGCCCTTCCATTCGAGATAGGACTGGATAAATGGAGGACCTGCGGAAGGCGAGGAGGCTCTGGGATCTTTCTTGGATCTGTTTGGTGATCTCGTACCCGTACAGCTCCCCGTCCTCCAGGATCGAGAGGATAATGAACTCAACACTCCCTTTGGTGAGGGATGGACTGAAGAGCACCGCGACCTCGCTTCGGACAAAGAAAAGTTCGTCTGGACGTCCTACGGTTCTATTTTGGCCGACACCTCAACCGTCGGCTCAAGTCGGTACAGGTTACCTGTAGAAACCCTTGGGTGCCGATTTGAGTTCCAACCCAATCAACTCTTTATACTGGCCATTTCGAAGAAGCTTACACCATCCGCCCCGGCTTTCCGGGCGATTTCCTCGGCCTTTTGCACTTCTTCGGAGGAGAGGGCAGGGAGGTAGAGACCGGCAAAAAGGCGGGAGTTCTTGGGCAGGAGAGGATCAGCGCCGGGTGTTCGGCGCGAAGCTGAAAGGGCGGCCAACCCTTCCCTCACTCCGCGACCGATCCACTCCAGGTCCTCCTCATAGAAGCTGTGGTATAGCATCGGAAAGAACGCGTCGAGAGGCCATTCGTCCCACGCCTGCCGAACCAGCCGTTTTGCGATCATGGGTGTGGGGAAAACCGCTGCGGTGAGGGGCATTCCCGGGCCGCTCCGGAGGGCGCTGACGGTGTCTCTCCCAGGCACCGGGACCCCATGGACGGCCTCGGCGAGGGTCTCCACCAATCCGGTGACACTGTCCCACCGGAACCGCCTCCACCTCTGATCGGATGGGGGATCCGGGAGATCCAGGGGATCGATACCGTGGATCGAGGCAAAGGCCTCCCGACAAACGTTACAGTAGCAGAAGTCGAACTCCGGGTATTCCCGGTCCTGGACGAGGTCATACTTCGCCCATAGGCCCCGCGGTAGGATCACGTCCGAGTGTCTCACATAGTCCAGGTGGACTCCCTGGATTCCAGGCTGCTCGGCAACACCAAGCAACGTGTCTTTCAGGTACTCCCGGACGGCCGGCCGGGTGGGACACAGCCACTTGTAGTACTCGACGTATGGGGAATGAGTGAGGCTGGAGTTCTGATCCCGACTGACGGTGAACCACTCCGGATGGTTCTGCTTGACCCACGCGTCACCATTTCGATTCAGGGTCCAGACCCATCGGTGGAACTCGATGCCGGCAGCCTGGGCGGCTTCGGCGTGTACTGCCGTTTCCCCCCCGCCCACCAGGACGCCATGGAACCCGGATTCGGAAAGAAGGCGGTACTGGTCCTTCCACTGGCTCGGGGTCCGACCCCCACCTCCGTGAACCCACGTCCAACGCATGAAGTCGGGGTTCTGGTATTCCGGGCCCTCGCAACCGGCGGAAGAGGTGTTGAAGGTGGCGGCCGCGATCCCTCCAACCGCCACCCGGAAGAAGTCCCTTCGGTTCAACGGCCGGCCCCCAGATCGTCGTGGTGGAGGACCGCGTTCAAAAGCATGGCGTACGAGCCCAACGTCTCACCCCTCCAGAAGGGGTTGAAGCTGAACATGACCACATGACCCTCCCCTCGAGGGACGTCGACCACCGCCGGGGCACTGGCCATCTCGCCGCCTGCCACAATGCCGCCGCTGATCAACAGGTTGGTGGGGTCGGAGGCGAATCGAGCCACAATTCGGGCGGACGGGCGCCCGGAAGAGGCCCCACCCCGGGCCGGCGTCTCCTCGGTCCCCTCTGCTTCTCGCTCGGCTCTTTGGGCTTCACGGAAGGCCTCCACTCCCGCTTGCCCGAGATTCCGAGGGCGGCCCTGGACGATGTCGGGGCTGCCGACCGTGCCCCGGCCGGTCCGTCGGGCGGTGGTGCTACCGTCGTCCGACGCCTGGAGTGCCGACCCTCCACCCCTCCGGAACCCTCGGCCGCCGCCACCTCCGGGTGAGAAGACGGGTGCTCGGTTGAAGTACACACCCAATTCATCTCCGTAACCGTACGCCAACGGGCTGGACTGGTCCGTGATGGCGGTCCGGAACACCCCGCCGGGGGCCCACAGCTCGTCCGTTTGCCGGATGGAGATCCCCTCGGCGATACCAAAATGGATGGGCAGGTCCGAGCTGCCGCCTACGGTGATGAATACCCCGCCGTCCTCCACGAACTGGTTGAGGTTGAGGACGCCCTTGAGCTCCAGGCCGCCCCGCATGTCATCGGTCTCGTCCTGGGTCCCCAGGTTTGGTGTGACTTCGGTCCTCTTCCACGGGATGGGCTCACTGCCCTGAACCCCCCGGAGCATGGACATGGCATTCCCCGCTCCCGGGCCAAGGATGATGACGTCCCAGCGGGCCTTGAGATCTGGTAGGTCTCGGGCCTCGTGCACGGAGATGTAGTCGTAGGGGATCTTGTATTCGTCGAGTCCGATTCGGAGCCAGCCCTCCTGCTGAGTACTGCTCCAGGTGTGCATGACCGCCACCCGAGGCAGGTTCACCTCGTGCCGAGCTACATCAGGAATCTCCTCGACACCATGGGCCACGAACCCGTGCTCCGCGGCAGCCACCTCGAGTGTCTGGGCCAGGTCGACCGGATTCCCTTCCGCCGGTATGATAAATGATCCGGCGCGGAAGGACTCGCCATCCACGTCGAAAGCTTCTTCCGCCGCGTGAACCTCGAGGTCTGGATTCGCGAACCGGAATGTGGCCAGGCTCGCTTCCCCGGCGTAGTTGATGACAAAAGCTTCAGCTCCCCTGGCGTCAGCCACATCCGAGGGGGCTACGACGGAGCCTGCCACCAGATCCATGTCGGCTTCCAGAATGGCCGTGTCCTCGATTCGAGCGGTCGTCACGTTGAACAGGGGCCCCAGAGTCCATCCCACGTCGTCGTAAGGGGAAGGGTCGGCGGGGTTGTAGTACTGAGTGTCCAGAAGCATGTCGGCCATCCGGGAGTAGGGCTGATCCATTCGGATCACAAAGCTCCCTTCTCCGTAGTCGCTCTCTCCGATTGTTGCACTTTCCGTGAGCCGATGGATTTCAATGGCGTGTTCCTGCAGGAGGTTCAGGAGGCGGGCCTGGAGGGCTGGGCGCTCGTCGTCGGCCGGGAATACGTAAGCCGCCGGGCCCTCCGCCGTAGCCTTGGCCATGGAACGCTTCCCTTTGAGGTAGAAGTTCCGTAAAAAATCCTCCTTGTTCTCGGCCATGTAGTTGAGGGCGATCAGGAGAGCACTCTGCTGGAGGTTCACGTTGTTGCGGATGGACCAGACCGTCTGGCGGAGCGGAGTGTTGGGGCGGTGCCACTGCCGTTGGACGTTGGTGCTGATGACCCTGGTCGATCCGTTTCCGGCCCCCTGGGTTTCGTAGAAGCGACCGATGGCGTTATGGCCGTTGGCAACGGTGAACATGTAGTTCGGGCCCCATCCATCGTAAAAATCGAACGTATACACGCCCGGGACACCGAATGCCGTCATGTCCCGGACTTCCCGGTACGAGATGTTGTTCCATTCGTTGATGACGATGGGATCGAACCAAGCGTTGTACGGCCCGCGCCCTGTGGACACATACAGGTGGGAAGCCGATTCGTGGAGGTCGTGAACGACGAGGGGTTTGAACTCGTGGAACGCCCTGTGGACGTTTTTTGACAAGGCCAAAGACAGACCGATACCGTCCCGGTTGTCATCATGTGCGACGTATTTACCCCACCACAGGGGACGAGAAGGATACGTCCCCTCCGGATCGAGGCGCGGGGCCATGGCCACATCCACCTGTTTGGCCCTTCCATCCACCTCCAGGACCGGTGTGGTCATGAAGAAAAGGTTGTCCCGGATCGTCCTGATGAAGGGGGACTCCTCCACGGCCACCCGGTACACGATTTCCATGAGCATTTCCGGGGATCCAGTCTCACCGGAGTGCATTGCCCCCGTCGCCCAATAAAAGGGCTTTGCGGTACCAAAGAGGCCCTCGGCCGCCGCTTCTTCGATGGTCCTTGGATCGGCCAGCCGCTTCATCATGTCCTGGTAGTCGGTCAGCCGCGCCATGTTCTCCTCGCTGGAGACCACGGCCAGGATCATCTCCCGACCCTCTTCCGTTTCCCCAATGCTGAAAACCCCCACTCGAGGTGAGGCTTCGGCCACGGCCCTCAGGTATGCATGAACATCGGCCGGGTAGGTCAGGACATCTGCCGCGCCGGCGATATGACCCAGGAAATCCAGGGGAGTCGGGACAGTCTCCGAAGCCGGAAGGTGGTCCACGAGTGGTGTGGCGAAGAAAGGCTCCGTGGTGAATTCCAGGATCTTGGCCGTGTAAGCCTCGTCGTTGGCCTGGACCTGCGCCAAGGACGGGGCAGCCGAGAGGACCAGGACAAAAAGGGCCGAAACGAATTGGGAGAGCCGTGACTTCCATGTCTGCGATATCATGGCTTGTGCCTCACCTGAAGGATCATCAGGCTCCCGGGTGGTCAGGCCCGGAAGCGGACCTCTATGGAACTTGGTCGAACAGGGCATTCTGCGGATCGGCCAGGAATAGCACCACCCCCCACCGTTCGGGAATGTGCATGTTGACGGTGCCCTGGGCCGACCAGACCCAGTTGGATTCCGGGTGCATGTTTTCGCGGGAGGGCAGGACGGCCTTTTGGTAGGAGCCGTCAACCACAACCATCGGCCAATCGACTCTGGACAGATTCATGCGCCAGCTGTCCCCTGGGTCAGGGGATCGGCCTTTGGCTGTCTTTTCGCCTGTGGGAGGCGCCAAACCAGCCCAGGGGATCGCCAGTTCCACGGTCCATCCACCGTCCCGGTCCGAGGGATCGTTCACGGATCCAGCAATCGCCACAGCCGCCCTCAAGCCATCCAGATCCCATTCGAGATCTGCTTTTCCCCCCTGGTCGTAGGGCTGATCCATGAAGAGGTCGAGGACCGTCCCATAGGGGTTCACCTCGATCTCGAAGTAGGCCAGTCCGTCCCCGTCCGGGTCCAGAAAGACTTCAAAGTCGTCGTCCTGATAGACGATGGCGTCCCGATCCTGAAGAGTCGCCCATACGTGAGGCTCCTCCAGCTCGGCGCCGACAAACAGGAACTCACGGTTCCACAGGAGTTTGACCCGTGTGCGAAGTGGAGGGGCCGGGAGGCCTTCCCCCGATATGTCCACAAAGTCGTCCGTCCAAGCAGCGTGTTCCCACTGAGGGTCGGTCAGGGCCCCGTCTACGGTTATGGCCTCGGTGGTCCGAAGGGCCTCGTAGACCGGCGGGGTTACGGGATCATCGTTCTCCGCCGGTCCGCAAGAAACGGCCAGGAGCGGCAGGATCGGGAGGAGGTTCAGGGAGATTCGGCGCATGGCCGCAACCTGACACCGAGGGTTGGCGGACTGCAAGCCGGATCGACATCCGGGACGGGACTTCATATCCGAGAGCGGCCCCGTCTCGGGGCCGCCCTCGATGTTGGTTTAACCTTCCCCCGGTCCGCCCACCGGCACCCTTACATACCTCGTGTACCGTTGGGCGCCTGCCACCCGGTCGAACAGATCGAGGGTCTCCTGATCGAGAGCCGAATAGACCTCGAGTGCATGAACGAGATCGTAGGTTTCCTGGTCCGTCCAGCTTCCCTCCAGAATGAGGGGTGTACCTATCGGGTCATATTCGGAATCCTGGACCCCTCCGACCTTCCACAAGTCGTATCCATTCCCCAGGAAACCGGCTTCTCTGATGGCGGTATTCATGCCTCGCAGGGCTCCGGCATAGGCTGCTTCATCCGCGGCTGACGGAGCTTCCAGGAGATGGACGGACTTCATGGTGGCCGGGACGGGATTGGTGGTGGAGAAGTTGTAGGCGAGGGATTTCCACTCACTGCCCTCCTTCACCCAAAGCATGGTGAACCCGACCGTCGTCGCCGGTGTTGTTTCTCCGGTCTTCAGGACCTGACGGTAATTCATTCCAATCGTCACCAGCACCACGTCCGGCTTGACGGCCAGAATACGATTCTCGAAAACGTCGAATTCCTGCCGTTCGACGGTTTCGAAGAAGGGACCGTAGGCCTCCATGGCCGCCGCCGTGGATTCCCAGATCACGCCGTCGTTGATGAAGCTCCCGTCTGGGCTGTCGGAATAGAAGGACATGCCCGTGTCGATATCGGCGGCTTCCCACGCAGACCAGAACCGGTCCAACTCCCCCTGCACCGCCGCCTCGGCAGCGCCCAGGTCGGCCTGAGTGTAGGATCCCTGCGCTTGACATCCTGCGAGAAGGACGAGTGAGAGAAGACATCCGAACCTCAGCCTCAAAACACGCATGATTCCCCCCTGTCGGAGTTTCAGAGCATCCGGTCGATCGAGCCTGCCCCAGCCAGGTCGGCAGAAGGCAAACATGGGGTTGCGCGTAAACGGTGTGCAAGGGCCGCAAAGCTGAACGTGCCGAGGGAGTTTCCGCTGCCGCGTGTTACGCTCCCCACACCTCCAAAGCGACCCTCAGGAAGTTGTCGGCCAAGATCTTTTCAACGTCCCGATCCGAATAACCATGGGAAAGGAGGCGATCGGCTACGTCGACGATCTGAGCATAGTCTTCGAACCCCTCCACCTGTCGGCGAGGTGACCGGAAATCCGCCGTCACGTGTTCGTTGTACTGGGCCGCGATGTCGGGGTAGGTGGGAGGGCCGAATGGGTCGTGACCGTGGGCGGGGTAAGTGCCGATGGACATGTCGGTGCTGATTGCGACGTTATCGGCTGTTCCCGCCATGTCGGCGACGTGATCGATGAGCGCGAAGAATTCCTCCAGGGTTGGCCGGTGGGTCGTGCCGGGCCTCATGGTCAGGGGTCCCCAGGACACCAGTGCGATGACACCGTTTCCAGCGATACAGGCCTTGATCTGCTCGTCGTCGATGTTCCGGGGGTTGGGCACGATGGCGCTGGGATTGGAATGGCTGTAGACGCAGGGGTGCCGGCTCCGGTCCATGATCTCCAGCGTGGATCGCTTTCCAGTGTGGCTGCAGTCAAGGATGATGCCCACTCGGTTGCACTCATCCACCACCCTCTCCCCCAGTCGGGTGAGGCCTCCCTCGGTCCGATCCAGACATCCGTCGGCAAGCTGGTTTGTTGCATTATAGACGAGGAGCATCATTCGGAGGCCCATGGCGGCGAAGGCCTCGATACGACCAAGCTGATACCCGATCCAATCCCCATCCTGGGCAGCCAGCAGGAGCCCTGCCTTGCCCTCCCGCTTCAGGCGTCTTACGTCCGCTACCGTCTTTATGATTTCAAGGTTGGGGTGTTCGTGCGTAATGCCATGCCAATACATGATTCCATCGGTGGCCGTTCGGACATCGGCGTGCGGATCCCAAGCCGTCACGGCGTAGGCCGTGACACCGTGGCGGTGAGCCAGATGAAAGTCGGCGTCGGGCCAGATCTGCATGCATGGGTCCACGTAGGTGAGGGTTGGATCTTCATCCAGAACCCTGTGAACCGACTTCCCGTGTGAGGCCTCCTGTGGCGGGGTGCCGACCGTGATCTCGTCTTCCGAGGTCCCGGATATCGGACCGAGAGCCGAGCCACCCACACCCGCTACGGTGGCCTGTTTGAGGAAATCGCGGCGGGGCATGGTCATGTCGGCCTCTTCGGGTTGAATGAATGGGAGCAGCCTAGCCACCGGGGCTCCCTCTCGTCAACGCAAACATCCTCACGTACTCCACGTTCATCTCGTCCCACCCCAGGCCCAAGACATAGTCGGGACCGATTTCGGTGGGGTTGAATCGTTCCGGGAAGGTGACGCGGCCCACCAACAGTCCATCGGGGTCGAAGATGTTCCAAGCCCGGTTCTCTGCCCCTGGCCGTTGAAAGTCCTCCACCCAGAGGTAGTCCATTCGGTCTGCCAAGAGGCCCGCATGGGGGGGGAAAACCGCAGGAAGGGGAAGGGACCCGAACTGGGCCCTGATCCCGGCCTCCTGGGCCGGGCTCCCGACCTGTTCGACGACCCGTTCGATATGCTGCTGCCCGTCGGCTGGAGTGACGGGGATTGGGTCATCGGCCAGGCGAATCAACCGCACGAGGTTCCCCGCCGGATCGAAGACCTCGATCTCGTATCTATCCTGGGACGTGAAGAAGAAGAAGTTCGGGGACACCGTCCCTTCCGGGATTCGTCCGAACGGTATGACCGCAGGGCGGGCGTCCTGCCCCCCCGCTTCCAGATCCTTGATAAAGAACTCCGCGCCGGGTTTATCTCCGAAGTCCGTTACGAGAGAGCCGTCCAACCCGCTCGAACGGTAATAGGTTCCTGCCCGATTCATCCCGTTCTTGAGCTCGCCGATCTTTCGCATGTCGAAGGCTCCGCCATAAACGGTTTGGCCATCGACGAAGCTTCCGACGGGGTTCAGAAACCCGCCTACCCCATCTGAAACCCTGGCTAGGCCCACGATGCCCTCATCGGGGTGAACGAACGTCATGCGGTGGTGAGCGCGATCGACCACGATCAGGGTGTCTCCCACCGTGCCGGCAAGGACGGGCGCTTCGAACTCTTCCGGCCCGGAGCCCTTTTGACCGAAAGACCTCAGATGAACCCCGTTTGGTCCATAGATCCTGATTTCTCGACTGCCGGAGTTGACCACCCCGATCCTTCCATCGCTGAAACGGTGGATTCCTCCGATTCCGAAGAATTGGTAGACCTCCTCTCCCTCGACCGTGCCTATGGAAAGGGACGGTGCTTCAGCCAGGTCCCATCCACCTCCGTCAACCGGTGCCGGCCCACTGTTTTCCACGATGGTGACTCCGGCGGAATCGCTGACAACTGCCGAGTTCACGGATGTGCCGTTCAGGTCGCAACCGTGGGTTGATAGAGCCAGAATGAGGAGAGAAACGGAAGCTACCGTTCTCATGACGCCCCCCCTTGTTTGTAGTCTCGAGCATAGTCGAAGGGAGCCGTGCCCCCTTCCACTTGTTTGCAATGCTAGTGGAATAGGGCCCTTAATGCTCTAAGATACCTGACGTAATTTGGACAATTCGGGTACGTATTTTTTTTCACCCTACTCGGACGCGGGGAGCACCTGGGACTACTCCTTCATGTGGTGGATCGGGAAGCTCGGCGGGTGGACCGACGTGAATGCCATGGTGCGGACGATCCCGAACGCGGAGGTTTTTTGAAGAGCGAAAATCAGACGAAGGGGAAACCCTCCTCGGGCTTGTCGGCGGCGGCGCTGTCTCCGAGCCGCTTTGCCAGGAGGTTTCGCAGAGGAGGGGCGAAAGCCCAGTAGTCTTCCATGGTAGCAATGGCGACGAACGTGGGTGGCTTGTCGGATCGGGTCTCCCGCCGCCAACCGTATCCTCCCTCAGGGAGTTCCTCGATTCGGGATCGGAGAACAAAGCCGATCGGGCCCCTGGACGCACCGATGTGAAGGAGCGGCAGGGACGGTTGCGGGCCCAGGATAAAAAAGATGCCGGGCTTGTTGAGATAGGGGCGGAGTGCAGGGTCGCCCAGGGGGAGAATCCCAGAAAAGTCCGGGTTGCTCTCGGTGATCCTCAGGGCTCGATCCATGTCGTCCCAGGTTTCACGGACCATGGCCGCGAGGAATCCGTTGAGAGTCTCTACCTGGTTGGCATCTGCCTTGGAGGCGGGCCTCAAATGGAGTCCATCGGAGAACTCCAGCGGTTGTGAATCCATCGGGACCCTCTCGAAGCGGTTGTGTCGACCAGCATAACCGCGAGGCGTCAAAAAAGCGTCAAGGGAGACTGCCGATCAGTACCTCACCTCTCGCCAGATGTTGAGATTCCTGATGAAGACCTCGGTATCCACCGCATCTCCGTCTATCGAGACGGTCCAGTGAGCATGAGGCCGGGTGGGGACGAGGATCGGGGAGGTAGCGACCCGTTTCCGGTTGATGACGAGGCTGCACTCGCCATCGGCCCTGACCTGAATGGCTACATGGGTCCAGTCGGAGGTGGGCAGGTCCTCGGGCACCCGTGCCAGCGTCTCCACGCCCGGCGTGATCCGAAGGTAGGCCTCAGCGGGGTCCAGCTTCCCAAACTCCCGTGAGGGATAGAGGAAGCAAATGATCTCGCCCGCTTCGCCGAGGGTCCCGACCTCGACGTTGATGGACTCCCGGTCCAAGTCTCTGAGGCAAAGCCTCACGTTCTGATGGACGTCAGCCGTCAGCTCCATCTTGAACTCGTACTCGACGGTGATACCCTGATCGAGGGGGATTTCCTGCCGGAGGATGACGCCATCGGAGTACTTTTCGTCCCCGCTCAGCTGAAGAACCTCTTCACCATCCAGGTTCCTCGTCGCCGGCGGGTGGGAACCGAAGGTGATCCACCGGGAAAGATCGGGATCGTCCCACCTCTCATTCAGGATCGCCGCCGGCCCCCCCGTCCCCAGATCCTGCACCACGCCGGCCACCGTGTCTACGAGGGAATGGCCCCAGCGCGCCAGTACTCTGGCAATCCCTTCCTGATTTCCTACCAGCTCCTGTTCCGGGTTGAAATTGGCGATCTCCGGATCGAGGGCCTCCCACCAGATCCCGTCGGTTTGTTCGGACCGATCGGAGTGAAGCACGGTCGCACTCAAGGATCTGGATTCGCCCCAGGTCATTCGGACGGTATCGTCGATGGCAGCCCGTATCTCCGTCGGGATTACGCTCACCTGGTCCGGTACCCAATGCGGCGAGGAATTGTGGACGTCCATCTCGCGGAAGGGATGGACCGCTCCGGTCTGGAGGTCCCGCAGTAAGAAAGCGGCCCTTCCATCGACCACGTCGAGCTGGATCAGGGCGGTGCCGTCGGGAGAACAGGTGAGCCCGCGGCCGATGGCCGTGGACGCGAGGGGAGTTATGGCTTCGGCCAGGACATCGACCTGGAACAGTTCGATCTCACCGTTCCTGTTTGCCGCCACCATGAGGGATTCCCCGCACCAGTCCAGCCCATGGACTTCCCCGAACCCCTCGGCCCATAGGCGCTCCCCCCGGAGCGAGTAGACCGCGACCGAGTCGGAAGGTGTGTTGATGACGAAAGCGATTCGATCGCCGTCTCCGGACCACTCGGCCATCCCGGCAGCCGTTGTTCCTTCGTAGATGAGGTGTTTCTCATCGGGATCGAAGACGTCGGCCCAATAGATACTATGGCTGAACCGCTCACGGCCCATGTTCTCGGAGGTGAAGGCGATTCGTCTCCCATCGGGTGAGAGCCCGTGGAGGCTTTGGTCGCCCGGGAGCGGGAAAAAGGGTATCCGGGTTCCATCCCCCGTGATCCGCACCAGATCAGGCCCATCTTCCCGGCTGTCGATACCAAAATAAATCAGGTTTCCTCCAGGGCCCCGATATAGGAAACGGGCCCTGGGCGGTGAGGGAGGATCGAGTTCCACCGCCTCATACCGCTCAAGGGGTCCCTCGAGGATTTGCAGGGCTCGGATGGGGCCCTCCCCCCGGCTGAAGGCGATGATTCCCCCTCCGAAGGGGGGAGGATCCGGTGGGGGCTCCCAGGGCAGGTTTCCCGTACCCCAAAGGACTCCCAGGGGGAGGGCGATCAGAATGATGGCCGCGGCCCAAAGAACTCCTGGCCTCATTCCGAACCACAAACCGGAGTCGAGCGTCTCGGAACGGGGTCCGGCCAGGTGTCTCGATGCGATATCTCTAAGAAGATCGTGGACAAAATCCAGGGAGGACCCGTCTACCCATTCGACCACACCCCGATCCAACAATTCGGCAATCGCGGCCGTGAAAACGGCGGTCGGAAGCTGGGCCCTCGCTTGAAGGAGCTCGGAGGAGCAGGCCCGATTTTCCCGCGCGAGGGTTGCGGCCAGTTCGGCCCCGGCCTCCGAGAGCCGGTCCATCCGCTCTCGGAGGAGCACCCGAATGTTCTCGGGTAGCTCGAACTCGTCAGGGAGCTCGGAGGTTTGGAACACCCAGCCCGGTTCCTCCCGCCGGAGGATCCCTTTTTCGTGCAGCTCCTTCAGCACCTCTCTGAGAAAGAGCGGGTTTCCCCCAGTCGCCCTGTGGATCTTGGTTACGATCCCGGCGGCATCGCCCGGATCGGGAAAGGCGGCCCCCAGGGCCAGGAGTTCCCCGACCTCCTCCTCGATTAGTGGCTCCAGCACCAACCGGCTGGCCCCAGCCTCTTCCACCAGCTCCGCTTCCATCCTTTCCCAGTGTCGGCTGGAAAGGTCCGATCGGCCAAGGATGAGAAAGAATACCCGATGCTCTCTGCATCGATTGGCCAAGCCCAAGAACAGGGTCCGACTCTCCGGATCCATCCACTGGAAGTCGTCCACGAGGATCACCAGCGGATGCTCGAAGGTCGTCGCCTCCAGGAGATCGGTGGTTGCATCGAGGACTGCAGCGGGCGAAACGCCGTTGATGGAGTGAAGATTGATGGCGTCTCGACCCATGCTTGGCAGCATGGCCCTGAGGAGGGAGTCGGAGGCGGAAGAGATCCCGGCAGACCCGGGGAGGCGAAGGAGTTGCCGGATCAGGTCTGAAACGGCCCCCCACCGAAGCGTGGATTCTCCTCGAGTGCCCTTCAAAGACAGGGCCCAGACCTCATCCCCCGACACATAGGATAGGAGCTCCTGAGCCAGGCGGGTTTTTCCGATTCCGGATGGGCCGGTGATCACCGTTACCCGCGTCCGGCCGAGATCCACGTCACGCCAGAGACTGTGAAGGCTCGCGAGTTCTCGACTCCGGCCCACGAACTCCATGGGGAAGCTCTCACTCTCCCTCACCCTCGACCGCTGCTCGAGGGCAATCCTCTCGAGCTGCTCTTCCAGGATTGTCAGCCGACTGGTGGACTCGGTCGTATCCCCCAGCTCTCTGTGAGCGTCGGAGAGGGCTTTTCTCGCCTCGTCCAACCGGAGGAGATCGAGGTAAAGCCTGATCCTCTCCTGATGGCAGGCTTCGGATGCCGGCGCCACCTCCACCGCCTGCCCAAGGGCCTCGAGAGCGGCCTCGGGGTTCCCACCCTCGGCCAGGACCCTCGCGTGGTGAAGAAGGGCTTGGGTAAAGCGAGCTTCCAGGGCGCTCCTCAAATCCTCGGTCCAGCGGTTCCACTGGCGGACCCCGGCAAGGAGGAAGTGATCCAGGACCGGCCCCCGCCACCTCTGTCGAGCATCTTCCACTCTCCCCTCCGCCAAGGCGTCGGTGAACTCGTGGAGGTCGACCTCCAGTGCATCGTCCTGAATGGACAAGGGGTCGTGGTTCGCGAAGATGTCGTTTTTCAGAGCGTTTTTCAGCACCCACACGGCCTGCCGGACCGAGTGGCGTCCGCGCTGGTGGTCGGCCTCGGGCCAGAGGAGTTCGGCCAGATCGTCTCGGGAAACAGGGGCGTCAGCGCAGGCCACATAAACGAGGAGGGCCAGAGGCTTCCCCAGGGAGAGGGAAACCGGGTCGCCTCGGTCGTCCAGAACCTCCGGGGGACCGAGCACGTTGAGACGATGGGCCAAAAAAGACCTCCGCCTGGGTTTAGAAGCCAGTGAGGTTCCTTCACTTCCGGTCCCGGGCGGCGAAGTCGTGTCGCTCGGGACCCGTATTTCGACTTTCGGTAAAGCTGAAGGAGGAGGTGCCCAATGCGCAACACCTGGACGTACCGATCGAGGCCTTTGGGTTCACCAGGGATCAGATAATTGGGGGAAGGCTGACCTGCGGCCCCTGGGTCGACCCCTACCTCCTGGTTGTCTTCAGCTCGTCCTCAATGATCTCCGCGAATTCTTCGTAGGGCTTTGCACCTGATACGGCCCGTCCGTTGATGAAGATCATGGGAGTCCCGGTGATTCCCACTGCTCGACCATCCTCCAGATCTTTTTGCACCTCATCCAGGTATCTGTTGGAATCCAGGCAAATGTCGAACTCTCTCCCATCCAGGTCCACGGTCCGAGCCAGATCCTTGAGCTGGTCGGGCTGCAGTGCCCGCTGATTTTCGAACATGGCGTCATGCATCTCCCAGAAAAGGCCCTGTTCATCCGCGCAAAGCGAAGCCC
>JABDNZ010000429.1 GCA_013043565.1 Gemmatimonadota bacterium
GGGCTTCACCATGTCGGCCTTCACCATTTCAGGCCAACCGATGGCGACGATGAGGATGTCGGCGAGGCGTGTGACCTCACCCAGATCCGGAGTCCGGCTGTGGCACGTGGTAACCGTAGCGTTTCCCCCGGGAGCCTTTCGAAGGAGGAGGGAGCCCATGGGGCGACCGACGATATTCGACCGGCCGACGATGACGCAGTGTTTCCCCGAGGGATCGTTGCCGGATCGGACCAACATCTCAACGACTCCCGCCGGAGTGCACGGAGCCAGAACCTCGGTTTCACCGGTGGACAGCTTCCCGACGTTGACCGGGTGGAATCCGTCCACGTCCTTGGCCGGATCGATGGCCAGGAGGATTTTGGCTTCATCCATGTGTTTTGGAAGCGGAAGCTGGACGAGGATCCCATGGATCTCAGGGTCGGCGTTCAGGCCTTCCACGAGACCCAGGAGCTCCGCCTCGGGAATCTCCGCATCCAGGGTGATCTGCCGCGAATAGATGCCCATCTCCTTGGCGGCCTTGTTTTTCATGCCGACGTAGCTCTGGCTCGCAGGGTCCTCACCAACCAGAACGGTGGCCAAACCTGGAGTGAAGTCATGCTTTTCTTTCAACGCGGCCACTCTTTCGGCGGTCTCCCCACGAATGGCCTGCGCAATGTCCTTTCCGGAGATGATCTCGGCGCTCATGTGATTGTCCCTATCTCGGTGCATTCAAGGTGGAACCCGGGCCAGGGACCGGATCTCTCCAGGCCTCACTCGGGCAAGACTTGGGAGGGAAGATAACGCTTTATGAAGGGGGCGGAGAGGGTCTCAGGGGGTGAGACCCAGCCACTCGAGGCACTCCGTCCGATCCCAAAAAACCCGGGTGTGTCGTCGGCCGCCCTTTGACTCCCGGAGAGACTGGTAGAGCCGGGAAACCCCCATTCCCCTCGCCTCGGAAATGAGGATGGCGATCTTGGTGGGGGCCACGTCGGAATCCGATGCCGCGGCTGCAGCCGCGACGCTGGAAAGCCCAGCATAGGTGAGGTCTTGAAGGTCGGCCTCGGATAAGTCGAAGAGTTCGTCGAACCCTCTTAGGTCGCTCCCGAGGAGGTACTCCTGGACGTACTCCAGGAGGTCGTCGTCGGTCACGACTCCCTCCCCGGAGACCAGGATCATCTCCTTTTTGGCATCCACCTCGACGCGTAGCGGCATGGGAAGGTCCTCGACGGGCCGAAACCCCGTTATCGAGCGAAGTCCACCGCCCTCGTTTCCCGGATGACTACGACTTTGATCTGACCCGGGTACTGCAACTCGCCCTCGATCTTTCTCGCCACGGCTTCAGAAATCTGAGCCATCTCCTGATCCGACACCCTTTCGGGTTGGACCATCACTCGCAGCTCTCTCCCGGCCTGGATGGCGAAGCACCGTTCGACCCCTGCGTGCTCGGTTGCGATCTCCTCGAGTTTCTCAAGCCGTTTTACATAGCCCTCGAACATCTCTCTCCGGGCTCCGGGACGAGACCCGCTGATCGCATCGGCCGCCGTTACCAGGAAGGTCTCCGGGAAATGATGCGGCTCCTCGTCGTGGTGTGCTTTGATGGCGTTCAGCACCATCTCCGGTTCTTTATGCTTTTTGCACAGCCGCCAACCAAGCTCGACGTGCGTTCCTTCCTGCTCATGTGTGAGACCCTTCCCTACGTCATGGAGCAGCCCGGCCCGCTTGGTCACTTGGACGTCCAGGCCCATCTCGGCCGCCATGTTCCCGGCCAGTATCGCAACCTCCCGGGCATGGGCCAGCTGGTTTTGGCCATAGGAAGTCCTGAATTTGAGCTGCCCGAGGACCTTCACGATCTCAGGGTGAACATTGTGAATGCCGAGGGAATAAAGGACTTCCTCAGCCGCCTCCCGCATTCCGTCCTCGACCTCTTTTTCACTCTTCGAGACCATCTCCTCGATGCGCCCGGGATGGATCCGACCATCCTCGATGAGCTTCTCGAGAGCGATTCGTGCCACTTCCCGCCTGATGGGGTTGAACCCGGACAGTACCACCGCCTCCGGGGTGTCGTCGATGATGACGTCCACTCCGGTGGCTTGCTCGAAGGCCCGGATGTTTCGGCCCTCTCGCCCGATAATCCTACCTTTCATCTCATCGGAGGGGAGTTGGACCACCGAAACGGTGGTCTCGGCTGTCTGGTCCGCCGCCATCCTCTGAATGGAGAGGGCGAGAATCTTCTTCCCTTCTCGATCGGCCGTTCGGGCCGCTTCCTCTTTTATATCCCTGAGGTCCTTGGCCGCTTCGGCTTTCGCCTCGTCCAGCATCGCGTCCGCCAGTTCCCGCTTGGCCTCCTCACTCGAGATCCCGGCCAGCCTCTCCAATCGCTCCTTGGCCTCCGCCTCCAACGCTTCGACATTCTGGTTCCGGTCTTTGAGGGATTGCTCCATCCGATCCAACTCTCGGGCCCGGTTCTCCTGATTCCCCTCCCGTTCGCTCAAGCTGTCGAATTTCCGGTCCAGGAACTCGGATCTCTCGGCGTGGCGCCTTTCAAGCCGCTCGATCTCTTCCCGCCGGCGGTCCTCCTCTTTTTCCCACGCCTCACGGAGCCGGAAAGCGTCTTCTTTTCCGGAGAGGAGGGCGGACTCTTTCAGGCTCTCCGCCTCCTCCCTTGCTCTCTTCCGAATCTGGGAGGCTTCGTCTCTGGCCGCTTCACGCTCCCGCGCCTGCCGGCTCCGCTCACGGCCTCGACCGTAAAGGAAGCCCGAAACGGCAAGCACAGCGGCGATGGCCGCCAGCGCGATTTCCAGGGGATTCATCTATGCACTCCGGAACCCGAACGCTCGAGGCGTTCGAAGGGTGGGCGATGGGTATGCGATCCCCCGCTAGATCGGAATCCAGGATGGGGGAAAGGCCTATGCCAGTGCAACTATAGGACTTACGGCCCTGCAAAATCAAGGAACTTTATACGGGGGCCGGGATGCCCAGGCCGGGTCTGGGGCCCGAGCTCCTACTTGTCGGAGGACTCTCTTTTGGAGTCTTCAAGGGCCCCTTCCAGCCGAAAAAGAAGGGATTCGGCCCTTTTTTTATGGGCTTCCTGCACTTCTTCGACCTGAGCACGGGCCTGGAACATCTCATCGGTGATGGACAGGGCAGCGAGAATCGCAGCCTTGTGGCTCTCGATGAGTCCCACTTGGCTCCTGATCTCCGAAATCCGACCGTCAACCCATTCCGCGCACTTGATCGTGTATTCCGGCTCAACGTTCGCCCGGATGGTGTGGTCTTCCCCTCCGATGCGTACGGTGACCGGGCCTCTGTCTTTTTCTTTTGCCATCACCCCTGCTCCTCCAAAAACCGAATCCTGGCCAACAACCGCTCCACCCCCTCTTTGCCCTGCTGAAGCCGTTCGATCAACTCCGCGTTCTCGGACTCGAGGGTTTTGAGTCGGGTCAAGAGTCGGGTCGGTTCCTCTTCGCCCTCGGTGAATCTGCGAAGAAGCTCCTTCATCTCCTGGCTCTCCTCCTGGGCCTCATCCAGTCGGCTTCGAAGGTCCTTCAGCTGGGCGACGGCGCTGTCGACGGCATCTTCCAGCTCGTCGATGACCCCCGCATCCTGGCTTTTTCTTTTCTTATCCTCTGGTTTCGACACCAAGCTCCTCCCGGAGGCGATCATTCACCGCTGTCACCGACTGCTCTACGTCCTGGTCCGTCAAGGTTCGTACTTTCGACTGGTACCGAAGCCTGAAGGCTACGGACCGATGGTCCTTCGGGACCCCCTCACCCTCATACAAATCGAAGATGCCGAGGCCCACAAGTAAAGGCCCCGCCGTCTCACGGATCACGGCCTCGACCTGCTGTACCTCGATCCCTCGAGGAAGGAGGAGGGCCAGGTCCCGATCCACCCCCGGAAAAGCAGGAGGCGGTTCGTACAGGGGGACAGGTCGTGGGCCGGGCACTTCAGGGAGTCCGATTTCCAGTACCCACAACGGACCGGCCCAGGCAGGCGCATCCACTTCGCCTGCGTCGAGGCGCCCGGCAAAACCCATCTCTCGGCCCTCACCCGCGACGAGTGTAAAACCCTCCCCGGGAACCAGGCCGGAACCAGACGGGGTGCCCGGCACACTACTCACTCCCTGTAGCCGAGCAGCCTCCACGAGGCGTTCGAGGAGCCCCTTCAAATACCAGAGATCCACCTCCGCCGGGGCTCCACTCCAGTGCATTGGTGAGCGGGCCCCCGTTAAGGTAATGGCAAGCCGGGGCCTTTCCTGGGGAGCGCCGTCCTCTCCGTCCTCCCCTTTCCGAAACACGGTACCGAGCTCGAAGAGCCGAATGTCGCGAAGCCCTCGGGCGAAGTTGTATTCAACCCTTCGCACGAGACCGGGCAACAGGCGGGTCCTCAACCAAGCCTCCTCCTTGGACACGGGATTGCTGACCTCCACCACCCCGTCGGACTCCGGGGCGAAGGCCATGGTCTGGGCCTCCAGAAACCCCTCACCCACAAGTAGATCTCTGAGTTCGTCCTCGAGCTGGAAGAGAGGATGGTCTGGCACGGTCCCGGGCCGGAAGGGGCCGAGGTCGCTGGGGAATCGGTCATACCCGTAGGTTCTGGCTACTTCCTCCAGGAGGTCGACCTCCCGGACCGTGTCGTAGCTTCGGAAACCCGGCACGGCGAAGGTCAGGGAGTCGTCCTTTCCCGATCCATCGACCACCCGGTAGCCCAGAGGGGTCAGGAGGCCCATGATTTCCGCCTTGGACAGAGTGATCCCCAAGAGCGCCTTCACCCGGGACGGGCGAACGGTAACCGACAAACCGGCCCAGGGGCTCGGGCACGCATCCAGGACTTCGGGATCGGGCCTGCCGCCGGCGGTGGCCAGGATGATCTCCACCGCTCTCCGGACCGCCAGCTCCATCCCTTCGGGATCTACCCCCCGTTCGAAGCGGAAACTGGCGTCCGTAGACATGTCCAAAGCGTTCCGGGTGGCCCGGACCGATTTGGGATCAAAAAGAGCACATTCGAGAAGCACATCGGTGGTTTCGTGGGAGACCTCTGAATCGGCCCCACCCATCACCCCTGCGATGGCCACCGGCTCGAAGGCGTCACAGATGGCGAGCATGTCACTCCCCAGCTTGCGAACCTCCCCGTCCAGGGTTCTGATGATCTCCCCGTCCTGGGCAGTGCGGACCACGATGGCCGATCCCCCGAGCTTGGAAAGGTCGAAGGCGTGGAGAGGCTGGCCCAACTCCATCAGGACGTAGTTCGTGGCGTCCACCACGTTATTGATGGGTCTCGACCCTACGGCCCGGATCCGAGACGCCAGCCAGGCGGGAGAGGGCCCGACCCTGACACCCCGGATCACCGCTCCGAGATAACGGGAGCAGAACTCCGGAGCTTCGATGCGAACGGTCACACCCCCTCCGACCGCGTCGGATTCTCCCGTCCTGAGGGGAACGGTTGCCGTCGAGCCCTCCAGGCCGGTCCTTTCCCATGGATCCCCCCCGGACCCGGGCACGGGGGGGAGGGCCACCTCTCCCGTTTCCGAAGGCCCGAGCTCACGGGCAACTCCAGCATGGGAGAGGAGGTCCCCACGGTTGGGCGTGACCTCAACATCCAGGAGCCAATCGTCCAAACCGAGGGCCGGAGCGAGGGGGGCACCGGGCTCGAAATCCCCATCCAGCGCCATGATTCCGTCGGCGTCTGCACCCAGGTCCAATTCCGCCTCCGAGCAGAGCATTCCTTGGGACTCCACGCCCCGTATGGAAACTGCCTTGAGGGTCATCCCGTTCGGGAGCGTCGAGCCCGGAGGGGCGTACGGGTAGAGACCCCCTGCCTGAACATTCGCAGCCCCGCATACCACCTGGACCGTGCCCGATCCTGGGTCCACACGGCACACAAAGAGGCGATCGGCATCCGGATGGTCCTCGACGCTCTCGACTTTGCCCACGACCAAACCTTCCAAACCCGGCGCCAGATCAACCAAGCCCTCCAGTGGCGCTCCACGGAGGGCCAGCGTCTCACCCACCTCCTGCGGTGAGGCTTTCAGGTCGGGGACCAGAGCCTTTAACCACTGAAACGAGATGTTCATGGCTGGGCGAACTGGTTCAGGAATCGGATGTCGTTTTCAAAGAACACGCGGATGTCTCTAACCCCGTATTTGAGTGCGGCGATTCTCGCAGGCCCCATCCCGAACGCAAATCCGGTGTACCGTTCAGCGTCGTAGCC
>JABDNZ010000443.1 GCA_013043565.1 Gemmatimonadota bacterium
GGGCTGCCAGGCCGGCTTCCCAGGCCCTCCTCACCGTTTTCGGGGACACACCCAACGGCCCAGCCAACGCCCTGGTCAGCTCCTTGACCTGGCGCTTGAGGTCCCAGCGGAAATCGACGGGAGGAGCGAGGATCTTCTCGGCGCCTGCCTCGCCGGCTACTCTCAGCGAGGCCCTGCCCATGGCCGGGATCGCACAGATGACCGGACAGAAGAACGCGTTGCTATACCCCTCCGGCACTTCCTCGCTGACGATGTGCGGCACGAACATGTAATCCACACTCTCGTCGACGGCCAGTTGAGCCATATGGCCGTGGGCGAGCTTGGCCGGGAAACAGTACTCGGCTCCGACCAACGTTCCGGAGAGCTCCCTGGTGTTCTCGTCAGTGGGCCGGGAAAGCTTGATCTGGCACCCGAGGTTGGCCATGAACGTCTGCCAGAGAGGTGCGTGGCTGAAGGTGGAGAGGGTTTGAGGGATCCCGACCGTAGGTCCGGTTCTCTTCCCCTTTTCCCGATGGTTCGCGAAGGCCGCTGCAGCCAACTTTGATCGCAGTCGGAACGGATCGAATTCGGCCGTCTTCCGCTTTTCGGTGTCGTCGGGGTCGCGTCCGCAGAGATAGCCCCAGCTCGGAACCTCGTCCTCACCTGAAACGTGGGCATAGGTGATCTTACAGGTGTTGGTGCAGAGGGTGCACTCTTCCTGAGAGAGGTGGATTTCCCTCTCCGTCAGGTCCAGCCCCTTGAAGGTGGTGCTGGATCCCTCTTCCTGGAGACGGTCTTTGGTGAGGAGGGCCACTCCATAGGCTCCAAGGACGTGGCAGTAGGGCGAAACCACGACCTCAGCGTCCAGGAGTTTCTCGAAGGCGGCTACCAGCCCCTGATTCCGGGCCGTTGCCCCGCAGAAGAACACCTTATCGCGGGAGTAGGATCGGTTTCCTACGACCTTGGCCAGGTAGTTCTCCACCACCGAGAACATGACCGCCGCCAGGGCTTCTTTGGGTTTGAACCCTAGTCGGATCAGGCGCTCGACGTCCTGTTCCATGAAGACCGTGCAACGGTCCGAGGTATGAGGGGGTGCCACGCCCATGACCATGGGTCCGATCTCGCTCACATGGTGCCCCAGTTTCAGGGCCTGTTCCTCCACGAAGGACCCCGTGCCTGCAGCGCATACGTAGTTCATGTTGGAGTCCTGCATGACGCCATGCCGGGCCCGAATGAACTTTGAGTCCTGCCCCCCGATCTCGAAGATGGTGTCGACGTTGGGGTCTGTGGCGAGGGCACCGTGCAGGTGGGCGGTGATCTCGTTCACCACCGAGTCGGCCCCCACCAGGGTTCCCACCATCTTTCTGCCCGAACCGGTGGTGCCGACCCCCAGGATCTCGATTCCCGTGCTTCGGGGCGTGAGGCTCTCCATGAGGGCGGTGAAGAGGTTCTTCGTTGCTCCCACCGGATCCCCTCCGGTCTTCCTGTAGACGTCGACGATCACCTCTCCGTTCTCATCCACGAGGACGGCCTTGGTGGAGGTGGAGCCGACATCGATGCCCAGGTACCCGCGGACTTTCCTACTTGTATCGGTGGTCGTCAGTCGGATTTCATTTCCGAGCTCGTCTTCCCAGTACTCCGCAACATCGAAGGACGGGTATTGAGTCTTGTTGAGCTCCAGGACCGGCCGGACCGCTTCCTCCAGAGCTACATCCTCTACGACCTCAGAGGTCGGGAAGACCAGGGGCCCGGCCACACCGTTTTCGGATGCCAGGTAGGCTGCCCCGAGGGCTGCTGCGAACTCTGCCGCGTCGAAGGTTGTGATCTCTGTAACGGCCGATTCTTTGAGCCATCGGAGGACCTCCGGGTTTTTCGCCACCCCTCCCGTCACCACCGTGGATCCCTCGAGGGGCTTACCCCGGAGAAGAGTGGAAAGGATGTTGGAGGAGAGTCCCTTGCACAGGCCGCACCAGAGGGCCTCCTTGCCGTGGCCCTCTTGCTGACGGTGGATCAGGTCCGACTTGGCGAACACCGCGCACCGGGTGGCGATGCTGGGAGGATCCAGCACCGGTTCGAACCCCTGCCGGTCCTCCATCTCGAAGCCCATACGGACGGCTTGGGCGTCAAGGAAGGAGCCCGTACCGGCGGCGCAGAGGCTGTTCGTGGCTACATCGAACAGGTCACCCGATTCGTCCAGCTGGATAAGGGTGACGGAGGAAGCCCCCACGTCGATGATGTTTCGGGCCTCGGGCCGGGTTTTCTTGACCCCCTTGATGGTGGCCTTGCAGAGATCGATGAGGGGGAGGCCCAGCTGTTGGCTGACGGACTCGGCTACGGACCCAGTCAGGGCGACGCGATGCTCTCCGTTGAGGTTCGCGTCTTCAAAGGCGTCCTTGATGGCTTCGAGGGGTTTACCCTCGTGGGGCACGTAGGTCGGGAAGGAAGCCTCACCGTCAGGGTTCACCACCGCGATCTTCAGGAACCTCGATCCGACGTCGATTCCGATGGGCATCTAGCGAGCCTCCCTCTTCCTTTTTTGGGCCAAGAGAAATCAAGTGCGCGTGAGCTGAAAGAATATCTATCGAGGGGGGTAGGCGCGCATAGAAAAAACGACGTAACACCATCGCGGAGATGACGTAGCACCGGCCACCCGCTGAAAACACCTGTTCGCGGTAGAAATTAAAGCGCCGAACACAATTCGCGCAATCAATAAGTGCACCGGGGGTTTTCCCGGGTCACCGGAGTCCGCATTTTTTTTTTGTACGCAGCCCTTCCCTACCGATACGTCTCCTGACGTATTCCCAACACCCCTATAGAATGTCGAGATTGGTGCAGGTTTACCAGGGGATAGGGAGATTAATTCCGGCGGGGTGGCTCCCGGGTTTTCCCTCTTGGAGTTCAGGATTCGGGAAGACTGTCAGCCTCCAGGGCCTCACTGAGTTCGCGGATCTCCTCCAACTGGGCGGCGCTGGCTTCCTCCAGCCGCTCCACGGCGTCTTCGAGATCCGACAGGTCCCGAGACATGTCTCGAATATCGCTCCGCATGGACCCTGTCACCCATCCTACGATCAGGGCGATCAGCAGCAGGGTCCCACATCCAAGGCTGGCAGGTCGGGCGCCGGCCCTCTGGCAACGTCGACAGGCTCCGGTGAAGATGTCCCTCTGGAAGGGTGAGACGTCCTCACCGCACCGCGTGCACTTCGCCATGATCTACCCTCCAGGCCAGAACGGCGTCTCCTCCCGACGCACGTGGGCTTTAGGTCCACCTGCCGCGGATTCATAGCCACTTACGGTGTGGAGGATCGCCCGGTCGAAGAAGCGTACCACGAGGATCTCGAGAGCCAGCGTAGACTTGAGGTCGGTCACCGTGTCCCAACCCTGGAGTTGCACAAATTCCCACAGATTCCGTCGCGTCAAAAGAAGGCCCCAGACGACCTGAGACAGGGGGATCCTCTCCTGACAACGGAGCTTGCCCAGCTGGAAGTACTCGTCCTCCACCTGCCCCTCCGAGGTCTCCTCAAGCCATTTTTCCAGGTTGGCATAGACGTTCCGCGCTCGGTCACCGAGCTCACGGTCTCCGAACCGATGGTATGCCGCCATCCGGGGGCTCTCCCTCACCTTCCGGACCATCAGCTCCGTGAGTTCGTCAGCCCTTCCCTCGATCAGTTTGACAAGCTCATCAAGCTCCATTTTCCTCCCCCTTTCCAGAGAATAGCGGAGTTGACCCGCATGCGGGTATTCGGATGTAGTTCTCCTGAACCATCCCCTTTTCAGGGAATGCCCTGGAGATTTTCCTTTCTGAGATTGTGCCGATCTGGATAAAGCTTAACTACGCTGAATGAGGTTTCGCAAAGGGATTTTTCCCGGCGGCCTCCAGGCTCGGGGCCAAAGGTCGGTGGGGCGGCTGCGAAATGGCTACTCCGGTCCGCCCCCGATCCTGGCCAGCGCTTCCCGAGCTTGCCGGGCGGGGCCGTATCCTTCGTCGGCCTCCGACCAAACCTCGAGAGCCCTTTCCAGGTGCGTGCGGGCCTCATCAGGCCGGCCCATGGCCTCGTAGGTCAGGGCCAGGTCGTGGTTGGCGGTGGGATTATACGGCGAGATGTGCAACACCTCTTCAAAAAGGGAGACTGCCTCATCGAATTCGCCGAGCTCCCTGTGGCATCGGCCCAGTGATTGGGGGATGCCGAGGTCATTGGGCAGCAGGCCCCGTCCCACTTCGTACTGTGCGATGGCCTCTGGATATTCGCCCCTCAGCTCATGGACCCGCCCTTGGGCGTTGGCGATTTCCGGCCGGAGGGCCTCGTACCCTAGTTCGGTGACGATCCTCTCCACCGCGGGAATCGTGGCTTCGATGGCGTCTGCGTCCTTTTCAGCGAGATGAATGGCCATGTCCCCCAAAGGAAGAAGGACATCGAACGGTGGTGGCATTTCGGGTTTGATGTCGTCCATCAGCTCTGCAGCTTCGGCTGCTTGCCCAGCTCGCACATAAGCGCCCGGCATCTCACGTAGCCGGATCTGCGTTGCGAAAATCCCGGGTTGGAACGCGGCCACCTCTTCCATGCGGCGCTCCAGCTCCTGGACGGCTAGCGCCATTTGGCCCCGAGCTCGGTAAAACGCTGCCTTCGCCTGGTGGACCTGGGCTCTCTCTTCCGACGTGCCAGCTGTCCCCATGGCCGCGTCAAACTGCTCGAATGCACCTTCGAAGTCCCCGAGGGTGCGTTTTGCATTTCCCAGACCCACGATTACGCCGACGTCGGACGGGGCCAGAAGGAGCGCTCGGTCGAGATACCCTACCGCCTCATCCAGCCTGCCCTGTAACCGACTCAGTCCCGCCAATTGAGTGAGAACCTGATGGTCTTCCGGGAACTCGTCGGCGTAGGACTGAAACGACTGCTGGGCCGCTTCCAGATCGCCCATGGCCTGGTGCAACGCCCCCATCTGGAGGAGGACGTCTTTTTGGGCTGGGTCCAGCTCAAAGATCCTCTGAAGGCTTGCCAAGATCCCAGCCCGGTCGCCGCGGACGGTCTGAATTTGAATCCGCGCTTGAAAAGCAGCGATGTCGTCGGGGAACAGATCACCCCACATCTCGATGGTCGCCAGGGCTTTCTCGGAGTCCTGCCGGAGAATGAAATAGTAATCGGACTTCACCTGAAACCGGATTCGTTCCGGTATCCGGTAAAGATGATCCATGGCAGCTTGGAGGGGCTGGGCAGCTGCCTGGGTTTCATTGTTCAGGTAATACAGTTGGGCGAGCCCGTACTGTGCCAGGGCGAAGGTCGGATCCTGGTCCACGGCTGACTGGAAAGAAGCGATGGCGGTTGGGAAGTCACGGTTCACATTGGCGGCTTTCACCCCCTCAACGAACGAACGGAAGGCGTCTTGAGATCCGGTCAGAACTTCCGAGACCGGGAGATCCTGGACTTCTCCTCCCTGAAGCACGGGCACACCCAGGTCCTCTCGAAGCTGGGTCGAGATCTGGTCGGCCATGTCCAGAATATTGGCGCCCGAAAAGGAGCGTGACTCCATCAACCGGCCGCTGGCCGTCTCGTACAGTTCGATTTCCGCGCTGATTTGGTCGCCTTCCAAGGCGACTTCCCCTCGGACGAACTGGTCCCGGTGCCGTTCCTCGGCAATCTCTCTCTGGAGCGATAGGGGGACTCCCGTTAGCTCCGAGAATCCGGCTTCACGAAGCCGGTCCCCGAACTCGGGGGGAGAATCGACGTCGATGAAGTAATCCTGCGAGAGATCGGTATTGATGGCGCTGGGAAGCCCGATCTGGAGCCAGGCTGCTGCCGTGTCCTCTTCGGCCGCATCGAAGAAGAAGACAGCGATTCTTTTCCGAAACGCGGTCTTTGGGATCACCCGCTCGGTAGCGACACCCTCTTCATCGGTTACTGTCACCGTGGTCGTCGCCGCACCGAGGTCCTTTCCAGTGAACATAACGGCGAGGACAGCGGCCAGGGCTACGAGATTCAAGGGGATGGCGACCTTCTCCGTACGCGTCCACCCCTGGCGGCCAGGTTCTCCGTGGAAATAGCCCACGACCAAAACGCTGGGCAGGAGCGATGCCACCACCACGAGGCTGAGTGTGACCAGGTGGGGGGAAAGAACGTACTGGTCGACCACGAAGCCCACGAACTCCAGGACACCCCAGGAGACTCCGAGGTAGATCCCGACGATCTGGGGAACTCTCCGCTTCCAGAGGTCCTGCGTGATGGTGCGTGCCATATGTCCGACCTTATGTCCCGGGAACAACGATCTCGATCCCCGCCAGCTTCGCGGGATAAGGATGTACTCTGGGTACGCCGGGGAGCAAGGAAAGATTCATGAGTTTCCCTTTGCTTCAGGGCAACCCATTGGCGTACCATTCAACCATCCCCCAAAACGTCCTCTGCCACCGCCCCTCGAGAAGGGAGAGATCCATGATGATCGGGAAGCTCGTGGCCCTCATAGAGGACCACGCCGACGAGTTGACCGCCCGAATGGTGCGACTCGTCCGAGAGAACCCCATGACCGCGGGCTACGGTCGGTTCGACGATGAGGAATTGGGTGGAAGGGCCCGGTTTGTCTACGCCAACCTGGGCCAGTGG
>JABDNZ010000445.1 GCA_013043565.1 Gemmatimonadota bacterium
CTCTTACTGAGTTCCACGCCGGGCTGATCCAAGGGATCGACACCGTAGAGGGCCCCGGCATAGACGGTTGCCATCTCGAAGAGCATGAAGAGCTCTCCCATGGCCCGAGGCGTCAGGCCGTCCACCTCCAGGGAGAGGTTCGGGCGCCCCTGCTGCCGCAGGGCCTCCATGGTCGACCTTCGCTCGGTATCGAGGAGCTCGAAGAGGGAACGGCCGCCGAGATAGCTGAGAGCCGAGTACTCCTGCCGGATCGCGGGTATCTCCACCGGATCCTCCACAGCCCCTACCCCCATGAAGAGGACGACTTTGTCCCGAGGGCCCTCCATGAGGAGCTGGAGGAGGGAGTGTTGGTCCGTGGCGCCGACAGCCGGCAGGGGCGTGGGACCCACGTTCACCTCCCTGCCATCTCGAGTCCTGGCTTTCCCCAGGGATTCGGCCCAGAGTTGTTGGAACCACGCTGCAAAAGACTTCAGTCGGTCGGAGTAGGGCATCAGGACGTGGATCGAGGCTCCCTGGACGGTATCGGCATGATGGAGAAGGGTGGCAAGGAGCCCGGCGGGATTGTCCTTGAGAACCGGCGTGCTGCAACGGTCGGCCATGTCCTTGGCTCCATCCAGGACCGCCGTGATGTCGATCCCGGCCACGGCGGCCGGGAGGAGGCCCACGGCCGACAGAACCGAAAAACGACCCCCGACGTTTCCGGGGACCTCGAGGGTCGGGACGCCTTCCTCGTTCGCGATTTCCCTGAGGATCCCGCTTTCAGGATCGGTCGTGAACAGGAAATGCCCCCGGGTAGGCTCCTGCCCCAGGAGGTCATGGAGGCGACCCTCCACCACCATATACTGCGACATGGTCTCCGCCGTGGATCCGGACTTTGAAATCACATTGAACAGGGTTCGCCTCAGATCCAAACGTCCGAGGAGGGAGGAAACGGATCTGGGATCGACGTTGTCCAGGACAAAGAGCCGGGGATAGTGATCCCGTGCCTCGTCATCCAGCTGGTTCCAGTGGGGTCCGAGGAGGGAATCTCTCAGAGTGGTCGCGCCCAGAGCCGAGCCGCCGATCCCCAGGACCACCAGGTTCTCGAACCATTGCCCGAAACCGTCCGCCAGCGCCTGGACGGCCTGAGCGGCATCCCGGGCCCCGGGCAGATGAAAGAAACCCATCTCCCCGGATTTGATCCTCCCCTCCACGTCCTCGAACGCCGTTCGAAAGGACTCGGCTCCGTCCCCGTCGAGGTCGGCGGGATCAAACCCGCGACCGCCCAGGTTGGGTAGGAGCATATTGGCATAATCCAACGTGACCGATTTCATAGGGGAAAGTCCCTCCAACTCTTTGCTAGTCTTCTGGAATCTCGATCGTCAGTCCGTCGTACGCAGGCTCCACCCCTGGAGGGAGCACGTCCAGCAGTTGCTGATGTCCGACCTCATGGGTCATGTGAGTGAGAAACGTCCTTTTCGCACCGACCTGTCCGGCGGCCTCCACTGCCTCTTCCACGTTGAAGTGTGTCGGATGAGGGTTCCCCAGCCAAAGGGCGTTGAGAACAAGGAATTCGACCCCTTTCAGCGCCTCGAGAGTTTTGGGAGGGAGACTCTTTGCATCGGTGATGTATCCGAGCCTACCGGTCCGAAAGCCGTAAACCGTCGCCGGCCCATGGGGCGTAGGCAGCGGCAGAAAATCCCGGCCGAAGATCTTTTGAGATTCGAAGGCCCGATAGCCATGGAGCCGAAACTGGGGAATGGTGCTCCCGGGAGGCGCGGTGATGGTGTCGTCGAAGATATACGGAAACCGTTTCAGCAGCTCGTGATGTGACCCCTCCGGACAGAAGACCGGCATGTCTCTCTTCGCCCGGAAGCGAAAGATTCTGAGGTCATCGGCCCCGTGAACATGATCTGCATGGAGATGGGTGATCCATAACGCATCGATATGGTCTACCCCTTCTCCCACCAACTGGAGCCGGAGCTCGGGAGGGGCGTCGACAAGGAGGCGCCCCTCGGAATAGGTCAGAAGGGCGCCATGTCGTGTACGTCGGTCCCGTGGATCGGTGGAGGTGCACCGGGGACAGTGGCACCCAATGACCGGCACGCCGAAGGAAGTACCTGTCCCGAGAAAGGTAAGTCTCACACTGGACTCCTAAGGTATCCGCCCCGGCAACTCATCCCTGGGGGGTGGATTCAGTGAGGTACTCCTGGCATCGTAGGGGTACCAGGGCCGGGATGGAAGGGGTCGATGCAAGGCACGACCGTTCCATCGGCGGCCCCGACGGACTCCGACCGGTTGGTCCGAGCGTCGCGAGAAACCCCGATCCCTCAGGAGCGAACCGGGGAGCCATGACACATCGCCTCGTCGCGAGCGAATCCGATTTACTGGAAGTAACACCCGGGCTGAAGACCCACTCCCGGGTCGCCCTGGATTGTGAGGCCGCCGGATTCCATCGGTACACGGACCAGCTATGCCTGGTCCAACTCTCCACTCCATCAGACACCTACCTTTTCGACCCCCTGGCAGCCGACCCCGCCGGAGCTTTGAGGCCCATCCTGGAGAGCCCGGATATCCAGGTCGTCATGCACGGAGCCGACTTCGACCTTCGCCTATTGCGACGTGACCTTGGAATCAAACTCCGCGGTCTCTTCGATACTCAGACGGCGGCGAGTCTACTCGGTGCGCGCTCCATCGGCCTGGCCTCTCTCTTGGAGGAGCATTTCCAGGTATCGATGTCCAAGAAGCACCAGCGGGCCGATTGGGCCCGGAGGCCCCTTTCCGATGAGCTTTTGGACTACGCGGCTTCCGATACCCGACATCTGATTTCCCTCTGCGACATCCTGACCGCCGACTTGAGAACGGCGGGACGGTCCGGCTGGGCCGAGGAGGAGTTCCGGGCACTGGAGGACCTGGAGTGGACAGACGAACAGACCGACCCGGTGACACGTTTCAAGGGCGCCCGCTATCTCACCCCAAGGGCCCTCTTGGCCCTGAGGGCCGCTATCGAGTGGAGAGACATGATCGCCAAAGCCAGGGATCGGGCCCCGTTCCGGGTCGTCGGAGACCCGGTCTTGTTGTCCATCGTAACGGACCGGCCCCCGAGCGTGAAAGCTCTGTCGGACATAAAGGGTATGTCACCCCATTTGGCGGGAAGCCATGGACCGGAATTGCTCGCGAGGCTCGACTCCGTTCAGAGTGTGCCGGAATCCGAGCTGCCAGCCTACCCCCGGCCGAACCGGAACGGACCCGGGCGGCTCACGCCCGAGGAGGACCGTCTCGCCGACAGAATTCGCGCGCTTCGGTCCGAGAAGGCCAAGGACCTGGGGTTGGACAAAGGGGTGCTTTTGTCCAACGCTCAGATTCAGGCCATCATCCGGTCCGCAC
>JABDNZ010000451.1 GCA_013043565.1 Gemmatimonadota bacterium
CCAACAAACCGTTGAGCACGAGGGGAACTACGTACGATGTCATGATCCCGCCGAAGATGGCGTTAAAATCCAGGGCCACAGGCAGAAGAAGAAGGAGTAGGGCCATTCCGCCCATGCCGCCCCAAAGCGCGACCCGTTTCAGGGACAGGTCCGCCAACGTCCTTTTCCGCTCTACCACGCCCAGGATCAGGGCAAACGTACCCCCCGCGATCAACCCGATCACGGCCCCGTTCGAGGCAGCCTCGAGAATGCGGCCCAGGGAATTCCCCGTCACCAAGGAGAGGCCTGCCCAAACACCGGCCCATCCCACGGCCCAGGTGAGTCCGGTTCCGAGGATCCCTCGGATCTTCCTGAAGAGAGTTTTTATCATGCCCCATCCTACAACCAAGTGCTGTTCGGAGCCACGGAAAGCCGGCCGGAGCCGGCTTTGAGCGGATGGCCTCCCGGGCCCCGGCCTCCTTTCAGGCCGGATATGGTGGCGGATAGGCCGACACCCCATTTTGTCCTCGCCCCTCGAGGCGGGAGGGGGACGACTCAAAACTGCAGCCCGGAGGTACGGATGTTCAGCTTCCCTCGGCAAACCACGGTCGGTGCCGTTGTATCCCTCGCGTTTCTACTCGCATTGGGGGGTTCTCTCACCCCATCGGCATCCGGCCAGGAGGTGGATGAAAGCCTGCGGCCCATGACATTCATGGACGCCCAGCTCATGAAGCGGGCCGGGTCCTGGGCGCCTTCCCCGGATGGGGGCTGGATGCTCTACACCGTCTCCACCCCGAACTGGGAAGAAGCCAACAGCCAGTCCGATATCCACCTCGTTTCTCTGCGGGAGGGAATCCCTTCCCACAGGCAGCTGACATATACGGAGGAAGCGAGCGAGTCCTCTCCAACCTGGGCGCCGGAGGGTGATTCCTTTGTCTTCGCGTCGAGCCGGGAGAGCGGCGACGGGATCTCCGGGCAGCAACTCTTCCTCATGAGGGTCAACGGAGGGGAGGCTCAGAGATTCACATCAGCGAAGGAGGGGGTATCGGGATTCCAGTTCAGCCCGGACGGCGAATGGCTGGTCTACCGAAGCGGTCCCGCCGGGGAGGGGCAGCTCTATCGTCTTCCGATGACGGGTCTCACGGAAGCCGAGCCGGTCCAACTCACGGATGGGGAAGCCGGCGTGGAACAGTGGGATTGGGCCCCGGGAAGCGAGGCGGTCTACTTCATTCGACCCGATTCCTTTGACGATGCCAACAAGGAACGGATGGAGGAGGGCTTCACCGTCGAGGTCAAGAACATGGTGACGCCCCTGTCGAACCTCTGGGCCGTTGATGTCGGTGGCGGGGAAGCCCAACAGCTCACCAACGATCCTGCCGTAAGTATCGACGGCTTCGTTCTCTCCGACGACGGGAAGTGGATCGGAATCACCGGAGGATCGGCGGAGAGGTATGAGCGCAATATCACCCAGGCTCGCCTTTATGCGGATCTCTTCCTCATGGAAACGGCCACCGGGCACATCGAGCGGCTGACCGAGAACTTCGAAGTCGGCGAAAGCGGGCTCTCGTTCTCTCCGGACAGCCGGTGGATCGTCTTCGGGGCACCAGACGACATGACGCGGTACACCATGACGGAAACCAAGGCCTATATCCGAGAAGTGGCGGATCGAGGAGGATCGTTCAGGAAGCTGGGCGCCGACTTCGACGGGAGCGTCCGGGGCGGGTTCTGGTCCGAGGACGGCTCCGAGTTCTACTTCGGGGCCGGAATCAAGGTCACCAACCAGCTCATGGCCATGGACGTGGCGAGCGGCCAGGTCCGGCAAGTCACCGACGAGAGGGCTTCCCTCTCCGTGACCCGAGACGACGATTCCGGGACGTACCTGGTCAGCTATCAGGATCCGGAAACGCCCTCCACCGTCTTCTACATCCCGGACCTGGCCAGCGTGACCGACCGGGATTCCTGGGTTCAGCTGGTCGATGTTGCCCCCGAGGTCCGGGAGATGGCCCTGGGAAGGGTGGTCGAGGTGGAGTGGACCTCCACCGACGGGAAGACGGTGGGCGGAGTTCTCACCTACCCTGTGGGACATGAGGAAGGAACCCGCTACCCCCTCGTCGTCTCCATCCATGGCGGCCCCGCTTCAGCCGATGTTCTGAGTTTTCACTCGGCCGAACAGGTCTACGCCGGCGCCGGATACGCCGTCCTGGAGCCGAACTACCGGGGATCCACCAACTACGGGAATGCCCACCGCACCGACATCGTGGGTGACTACTTCACGTTGGGCTTCGACGACATCATGACCGGCGTCGACCACCTCATCGCCGAGGGGATCGTAGATGGGGACAGGATGGGCGCCTTCGGCTGGAGCGCCGGAGGGCACTGGTCAAACTGGATCCTGACCCATACCGATCGGTTCAAGGCCATCAGCTCAGGGGCCGGGACCATGAACTGGATCAGCATGTACGCCCAGAGCGACGTGCAGCGGAACCGGCAGTTTTACGTGGGGGATGGGTTCCTGTACGAAGATTTCGAAACATACTGGGACCAATCTCCCCTCAAATACATCATGAACGCAAAAACGCCTACGATGGTTCACGTGGTGGAGGGCGACCCCCGGGTCCCAAGCCCCCAATCCGTGGAACTCCACATGGCCCTGAAGAAGCTGGGGGTGCCCACGGAGCTCTTCATGTACCCTGGCCGGAGCCACGGAATCCCGGACGCTCGGAATCGGCTCGTGAAGGCGGTCAGCGAGATGGCCTGGATGGACTATTACGTCCGAGGAATCGGCGAGAAGTTCCAGTGGGAACAGGTC
>JABDNZ010000452.1 GCA_013043565.1 Gemmatimonadota bacterium
GACCTGTTCAGGGTGTCCGTGACCGCGTCCGGTCAGGAGTTGGGGTATGCCGACCTTCTCATTGTGGACAAGGTGACCGGGCAGCTCAAGAAGACGCTGGGGGATCAGTACATCCTGATGAGCGAGGACAACGGGAGGAAGTTTCTGAAGATCCGATTCAGGATCGAGGAGGGAGCCGTCCAGGGCATCACGATCGATGCTACAGCCCTGACTGCGGCGGATTTCACAATCAGGTACGTTGGGACGTTTCCCGCGTCTGAAGCAGTCACCCTGGATCTCTCGCCCGGAGGCTACCGGATCTCTGCCGCAGAGGGCAGCATCGACTTTTTGATCACGGCGGCAGGGGACGTCGCATACGAGCCTGCGCTGGAGGGGATCCTGGAGGGCGCCGGCACATCGCTCCTGACCATGAACGGCGCCGAGGTCCAGATGACCGGACCGCAGCTGACGTCCACTAGTGGCGAGTACCTCGTCGTCCATACGGGTGTGTTCCCAACGGCTGCTGTCTCGACCCTGCATGTCCTTCCCGGGACGAAGCGCATCAACGCCGCAGAGGGTAGCGTGCACGTCGCGGTCGCCCAGGAAGGCACCTTCACCTATGACCCTGCGCTGGAGGGGATCCTGGAGGGCGCCGGCACATCGCTCCTGACCATGAACGGCGCCGAGGTCGCTATTGATGCCACCGCTCTGAGCGCGGCCAATTTCACGATCCTCAACACGGGCATCTTTCCGACTGCGGACCAAGCATCGATTTACGTATTGCCTGGCAACAAGCGTTTTCGCTCTTCGGATATCGATTTCGACTTTCAGGTGCTCGCCTCGGGCCTCATTGATTACGATCCGTCACATGATTCAAGGGTTGATGGGAGGGGAACCACGCTGTTGTCGGTGCATTAAGGTCACGTTTTTGCGTCTTTGCTGACTATTCCTTATGAACCACATGCCCTGTCTCCCCACTCTCAACAGTGTGAGGGCCATCATGCGACGTACCCTATTGTTGGCATTGCCGGCGTTTTTCTTTTTTTTGGCCGGCTGCACCGACCAGCCGACCTCCCCGGACATAGACCTCATGGCCACCTTCAAAAATCCTCCGAAGCCGCCACGGCCAACGCCTAAACCTGCCAACCCAGAGGTTTCGTTTTCCGGGTCATCCAAGGGAAAAAACTTTCTCATTCTGATGGACGCCGACGGGAGCAATGCAACGGCCATTTATAGGACTTCGTTCATCTCCCATTCGTCTTGGTCGGATCAGGGAACCGGCACCCATGAGGATCCATTCGTGATTCTGGTATCCCAGAGCGGAGCTGCATATCAGCCCCTGGACAAGCTTGAAATCGCGACAGATGGGGGGGCTCCAGAGGTAACGGCCGTCACCACACTCTCGGAAGATGTGTACCACCATGCAGTTGTCCGGCCCGGTGGGTCAGACTTCGCGGCCGTGCACATTGACGGGCAGGGGGTGAGTCATCTTGTCCTTGGGGACATGGTGTCCGGAGATACGATTGTTCTGTACCAGGTTGGCGCTGAGCAGCAGCTATGGCAGCCCGCGTGGAATGTGGACGGTTCGGAACTGGCCTTTTTTGAAGGGGAGAGGGATCCTCCAAGGTTCGTGTACGTTCGGATCATGGACATTATGGCCCCTCCAGGCGATCCGGGGCGGCTGCAGACTGCCCTCTCGTTCATTTGGGAGAGCTGGTCCCCCCAAAACCTCAGCTGGGCTCGGACCGCCAACGAGCTCATCCTCGATCTCGAAACTCTCCTCTATAGGATCGACCTCGATGCGGCGACACCGAGCTTGGGTGAGCCTATCAGAGATGGCCGAATGGCTGCATGGTCCTCGGATGACTCGAAGATCGTATTCCAGGACGACGGTCGGATCTGGATAGGAGAGTCGTCGGGGGGCTCGGCGACGAAGCTGGCCCGAGGTTCCAGGCCGGACTGGATGCGGTAGGGTTCTGGAGGTAGTCCGGCGTGGGCAGGCGCTGGACTCCTTCCGGAAGGTGGGCCGGCCCCCTGGTGGGGCCGCCCCACCTCCTCAGCAAACTCACAGCAATGGCGCACTCGGCCGGCCCAGCCCTATTATTGCCCTACCGCGAAAACCACTCTAACTCGGTGACAATGCCGGCAGGTTGGCTAAGTCCAAGTCGGCATCGAACCGAACCCGGGGTTCCCAAGTGGACTGGGGGGTCGTTTGGACGACCATCGTTCTCCGCCCCAAAGCGACATCGAATTCGGTATGAGAGACGATTCCGGTGGGGAAGAAGTTGTTTTCCCGCCTGTAATTGCTGTGCTTTTGGATTGTCCCGGAGACTGCCCTCCCGACCAGGCCTGGGATGCCTTCCTCTCCACTTTCGGGGACATTCTCCTGAGGACAGCCGCATATGCGCACCGACGACATGCTGCGTCGACGGATGCCCATGACGCATCGATGGATGCCTACGCTTTCATTCTCGAGAAGCTCCGACAGGATGACTACCGCCGGCTTAGAGGCTTCTCCGGTGGGGACGAGGCGGCTTTGTCCCGGTGGTTGGTCGTGGTGGCCCGGAGACTTTGCACCGACTTCTGGCGGCACCGGTACGGCAGGGCCCGCCCCTCCACACCCGAGCTGGAGCGTGACACCCGCCGACGTTTAGTGGACGAAATCTGGGACCCCCGTGACTCATCGGAGCTTCCAACGCCGAAGACGTCCGATCCTGAATGGGAGCTACGGCACAGAGAACGAAGTGAGGCCCTCGAGACCGCTTTGGGGGGACTCGCCCCCACGGACAATCTCCTCCTGGCTTATCGTTTCGAGGACGACTTGTCGGCGCGGCGCATCTCAGAGCTCATGGGTTTCCCGACGCCATTTCATGTTTACCGACAGCTGAACCGCGTCCTGAAGGCAATGAGGGACAAGCTCGAGGGGATGGGCTTCGCGGATCCGGACCCGTAAACCTGGCAAAATCGTGCTTTTCGTCCGTCTTGTTCTTTTGAGGAGTGACACAAAGAAGGAGGAAGTCCATCAATGGAGTTTGAAGGTTCTGGCCAGCATCATCCTACCGATGACGAGATTGTCTCTTACCTCGGCCATGAGCTGGAGGGCGAGGCGCTGCAGCGACTAGAGCGGCACCTGACCCAATGCACCAGGTGCCGGCAGGAGGTCATCGATGCAAAAGAGATCCTGCGGACCCCGCGCCGGATCAGGTGGCCGGTCCTCGCTCCCGTGGCTGCTGCTGCCGCAGTTCTTGTTCTTTTCTTTTCCTGGCCCCAGTCGGACGGATTGCCAACGGGTGAACCGATCCACCGGGAGGCACCGACCGAGCTCGGTGTGGCTCCAATACCTGTTTCCCCCATCGGCTCAACTGTTGAACTCGGGGCGCTTGTGTGGACCCGGGTTCCCAGAGCCGATCGTTACCGCCTCACTCTCTTTGAGGCTGAGGGGACCGTTCTGTTCAGGGCCAATACGGTCGACACACTGGCCTTCCTCCCTGACTCGACCACGCTCCAGGCGGGGCGACCCTACTTGTGGAGGGTTGAAGCCAGAGTTGGCTGGGATGTATGGGAGGCCTCAGACTTGGTTGAATTCCAGTTGGAGGGGGGATCCCAACTAGACGGAACGACATCACCTAAGCCCCGCCCAGGCGGACCCCGGTGACCGTCGTCTCCTTCCTTCTCGCTGGCACACTCCTCGGAGCGATGCCACAGGAGGCGCCCCAGGCCGGTGCCCTAATCGATCTGGCAACCACGGGGTCCCTCGAAACGTTGGTCGCCCAGGTGCGCCTCCATCCTGACGCTGTGCGAGAGGCCTTGCATGACCTTATGCGCGAATCGGGGAACTCAATCAAAGAAAGTTCGCCCACGGGTAACCAGGGAGAGCGACGAGATGTCCTCGGAACTGCCGAGCGTCTGGCTCGGGCCTATTTCGAAGCGTGGACGGACCCCTTCCTCATCCAGGAGGTCGACCGATTCAGATCTTGGTCCCTGGATGAACGCCAAACCAAGCTCATCGCTGACAGTCTCCGGAACCTTGGGAACGAAGCTTACTTGTCTGAAGGAATCTCTCCGGCCATGGAGTTTTGGAGAGGCAGCCTCCTCCACTCAGAGCGATTGGGTGACCTCTCAGGAGTTGCTAAGTCTTTGGGTAACCTCGGCGCTGGGTTTTTTGAGGCAGGAGAGCCGGACAGCGCCAGAGTTTATCTGACGGAGGCTTATCAGCGAGCGACCGAAATGGGGGATTTCCGAACTGCTTCCTCGGCTGTGACCAATCTGGCAAACCTCGCTTTCGAAAATGGAGACCTTCCTGGAGCTGCGGACCTATTTGGTCAGGCTGTAGTGATCCTTTCCCGCACCGGGGAGCACCGCTTCCTGTCTGCCGTCCAACACAACCTTGCCCTGGTGGCCCTGGACATGGGGGACATGGGCGCTGCCCGGGAGGCTCTTGAACAAAGCATTCAACTGAGTCGGCTTCACGGATACCCTGAGGACGAGGCCGAGGGCCTTGCGACTCTGGCCAACCTCGCCCAGGCAGAAGGAAAGTACCGGGAAGCCGCCGAACACCTCGACCGGGCCCTGGATTTGAGTCGGCAAACGGGCAGTCGTGTGGCTGAGGCAGGGGTTCACCACAGTCTCGGCCTTCTTTGGATGGCCCGAGGCGACTACAGAACGGCAGAGGATTTCCTTGAGCAGTCTCGGGCAACCTACCTGGAGCTCGGCCGGCTTCCAGATGCTGTCGATGTCCGGATGGATCTGGCTCAGGCCAGGGCTGCTAGCGGTGACCTACGAGGCGGCCTCAATGAACTCCGAGAGGCTGAAATCCTCGCGGGGTCCTTAGCTCTTGGTCCGATCTTCGTTGCCGACCTGGCCTTAACCGCCGCTGACCTGAACCTGGCCCTCAACGAGTATCCCGCCGCGTTGGCGCTCTTCCTGGAGGCTCGGGGTCTTTATGCTGCCGCTAACCACGTCGTTGGTGAGGCGGAGGCGCTGGAGGGCCAGGGCTACCTCTCCCTCCTCCGCGAGGACTTCGAGGAATCCCGAGAGCTACTTGGAGAGGCCTTGCGCCTCCGGACTTTTACGGACCCGGTTGATCCTAGAGCATCGGCTTTGAACCGACTTTACCTGGCCGTTGCCGAAGAAGGAATGGGGCATCTCGACGATGCCCGACAAACCCTTATCCGGGCCGGGATGGAGTTGGCGTTGCTGGGGGATCCCGTCGGAGAGGCGGCTGTGCTGGCGACCCTCGGTGACCTAGAAGAACGGGCCGGTGCTCCATGGGTTGCCGATTCTCTTTTTGTCCGCGGCCTTCTGACCTTGGGAGACAGGACAGCGCCCGACGTTGAATGGCGGTTACGGGGTGGGAGGGCTAGGCTCCTTGCGGCATCGGGAAGCCTCCAGAAGGCCGCCCAGGAGTATCGTCTGGCCATTGCTGGGATCGAGAGGTCGGCTGAGACTCTCCCCCTGGAGAGTCGGAGCGGGTTTCGGACGAACAAGGCAGAGGTCTACGAACAATTCGCCCAGGTCCTCCTTTCTCTTGGCGACGTGGGTGCAGCGTTCCAGGCCAGCGAGAGCACCAGGGCCCGGCAAACGCTCGCGGCAATGATGGGGGCAAGGATCACTCCTGTTGCGGGGGTTTCTGGGGACCTGCTCGAAAGACAACAGGATCTTGCAGAACGCATAGGATACCTGGCAGGAAGGCTTCGCTGGGGGAATCTCCCCCGGCCAGGTTTGCGGGAGACGCCCGGTAGTCTCCCTCTGGAGCCCTCTGAGCTTCGAGGCGCCCTCGCACGAAGCCAAGCTGAGTATACCGAACTCCTATCCGAGATGAGGAGAGAGGCCCCGGGGTACTCGGCATTGGTGGACCCGGTACCGGCGTCCCTCACCGACATCTCCTCCCTCCTGGACTCCGACCAGGTCCTAATCGAGTACTTAGTCGCTGGGGAGAACACTCTTGTGTTCATCGCCACTGCGGACACTGTGGCAGCGCTGAAGTTGGAGATAGGCCGCGAGCCTCTTGGGGACATGGTGGATTTCGCCCGGGGAGTCATTGCCAATCGAGGCAGAGGGGATGAAGGAAATCTTTGGCGGGCCCCCCTCCGGCGTTTGAACGAAATCCTCTTTCGCCCGGTCGAAGAAACCGGTCTGCTTCAAGGCCGGCGTTCTTTGGTCATCGTTCCTCACGGAAGACTGCACTATCTCCCCTTCCAGGCGCTGCTACGTCCGGACGACGGCTCTTTCCTGGCTGAGCGGTACGCGGTGTCTTACGCGCCGTCGGCCAGTGCCTGGGTTCGGCTGAAAAAGGCAAAGGCAGACCAAGAAAGGGATATGTCTCGGAGAGAGGAGCTGGGGCCCTCGAGGGTTTTCCGTGTTCTGGCCATGGCTCCCCGGGTGGAGGAACTCCCTGGGTCTCGCTATGAGGTGGAGGTCATCGGCCGGCTGTTTGGGGATAGAGCCCATACCCTGGTGGGAGAGGAAGCCTCGGAGGAAGCCCTCAGAAGTGCCGAGTCCGATTTCGACATCGTTCATCTGGCTACCTATGGGGTCCTCAACAAAGCCAACCCCCTGTTTTCATATGTGGAGCTAGCAGGGACCGGTGATGATCCGGGGTTCTTGGAGGCCCACGAGATCTTCGGTCTGGGGCTTCAGGCCCGACTCCTTACGTTGAGCGCTTGCGAGACTGGGATCGGCTCCGGCGGCCCATGGGATGTGCCCCCAGGGGATGACTGGGTCAGCCTTTCAACGGCCTTTCTTGGGAGCGGAGTGTCCAACGTGCTCGCCTCGTTATGGCAAGTTGAGGACCTGGCCACGGCCGAGCTGATGCAAGGGTTCTATCGCCACCTGGTAGCGGGTGACGGACTCACCGGGGCGTTGGCCAACGCCCAACGGAAACTCATCGCCAACAGCGATACAGCCCATCCATTTTTCTGGGCCGGGTTCCAGCTGGTGGGTGAGGGAGGGGGTCCATTGTGAGAGAAGCCATGTGGAGGGGGCGTTTCCTCGCCCATGCGGTCGCGTTCCTCCTCCTTGGGATCGCTTTTGGGACCTGTATCGATGACCCTACCGGCCCAACTGATCTTTCGGAGCAAGACAGTTTGGCCGCGGTAGTCACCGAGCCCGTGTCCGCGAACCCGCTCGGTGGGAGCGCCCAGAGTATGGAGATGGGGGGCAGTGTCGACGTCCCTCAGGCCAGCGTACCCCAGGAAGTAAGCTACATCTCTTACCCTCCGGGATCGGTCCCAGAGGCCGATTCCATCGAAATCTTCAACCGTGCGAACCGGGCGATGGTTGGCGCACCACTGGCCGATGGTGGGGTGGATCCAATTCCGATTCCCTCATCGGTAGGGGATACTCTAGAGATCACCCTCCTCAGGGACGGGGATCGAGTAGCCTCGGAAATGAAGATCGTCCCTTCGGAGAGTCCCCCGAGGGTCGTGAGGACCCGCCCGAGACGCCGTCAAACCCGGGTTCCAATCAACTCCAACATTGAGGTGATCTTCACCGAACCCATCACGGCGACTTCCGCCACCCCCCAGAATATTCGGCTGCTCGAGGGGAGCAGGATTATTCCTGCTACTCTGATCCGATCCTGGGATGGGACGCGGGTTGAAGTCGTTCCAGAGGAGTTCCTCCGGCCGTCTGCGACCTACGCTATCTCCCTGACTACCGGAATCTCTGATCTTTCCGGAGGGGAGCTACAGCAGCCTTTCTCGAGTGAGTTCACGACCGTTTCAGAAGGGGCTCACCTGGCGGGGGCCATGGTATTTGAATCGAAGAGAAGCGGGCAGAGTGAAATCTGGATTATGGACGATGATGGTTCGAATCCCCTTCAGCTCACTCGGAGGGTTGCCGAAGGAGGGGCTGCCACCGGACCCGCCTTGTCACCTGATGGTCGGAAGGTCGTGTTCTCCGCGTGGCCGAGTGGAGAGGAGTGGGAGATCTACCTGATCAATGTGGATGGGACCGGGCTAACCAACCTAACCTCCCACCCGGCGTTCGACGGCTGGCGCCCGGCTTGGTCACCCGATGGATCAAAGATCTCGTTCTTTTCCACCCGGGACGACCCAGCCAACGATGAAATCTACGTCATGAACTCCGACGGCACCGGTGTCATCCGCCTTACCGAAAACCCGGCCGATGACGCGAACTCAACCTGGTCGCCCGATGGGAGCAAAATCGCTTTCGAGACGAATCGGGGTGGGGATTATGACATCTATGTGATGAATGCCGACGGATCGAATCCTCGGCCCCTGACCACTCACCCCGCCGACGACGAATGGCCTGCTTGGTCGCCGGACGGTAGCAAGATCGCTTTTGACAGTTGGAGGGATGGTGACCGAGAGATCTATGT
>JABDNZ010000464.1 GCA_013043565.1 Gemmatimonadota bacterium
CAAGAGGCCTGTCCCTGAGTGCTTCGGCCCCGCCTCGTACGATGATTTGCAGATCCCTGATCAGGCCGAATCCCCCGGCGGAAAAGGCGCCCGTGACAACGGGCTTTTCGCAGAAGAGAAGGCTCAGGAAGAGCCGGTACGAGTCTGCGATCGAATCAGCCACATCGGCCGGGATGAACGCCGTGCTCTGGGCGGCAATGTTGTCCATGCTTCCCATGAGCTTGGCGTACCTGACGTAGTCCGCGGTCGTAGGTCTCCGTATCTCGCCGGTGGCGTTGTCGTGGATGTTGATCGCCGCCGATCCGGGAACGAAGTGCACGTTGTCCCCCGAGAAGTCGTGGGTCTGGTTACCCAGAACGTCATAGAGCTTGAAGGACGACGGCGCGGTGGATAACGCCTGATCGATGAGCTCGTCGGTGTACCTGACATGGTCCGAGGATCGATCGACCTCGGCCCCATGATCGGAAAACACGGAGAGGAGGTCCGGGTTGTGGATCGTTACGCCCAGGGTCGTAAGGAGGGATCGGGCCTCGTCGACGATCTGTGTGATCAGCTCGTCGTCCAGGACATGGAAGGTCGGTCTCATCGGAGTTTTCCTCTGGCTCTCTCGTGCCTGGCGATGGAAGAAACCACCCTTCGTCAAAGGCGGCGTCGATACCCGAGGCGCTCCGAAACACGGGATGCGGCCTCCTGCAACACTTTGGCCAATTCCGGTATGCGATCTGCGGTCATGCGATGGGACGGCCCGCCGACGCTGAGAGCGGCGGTTGTGCGGCCTTCGCTGTCCCTCACGGGAGCCGCCACAGAGATGTATCCGTACTCGAGCTCCTCGAGGTTGGTCGCAAAACCTTTCTCCCGAACCTCCGACAGAGCCTCGATGAAATCACTCCATGATGTGATGGTGTGTGCCGTGAGGGGCTGTAACTCCCCGGGGGGCTCTACCGTGGGACCCTCCGCCCCGGCCAGGAGGACTTTTCCGGTGGCGGTGGCGTGGGCAGGCCATCTCGTTCCGACCTCGGTTCCGAGAGCCAAGAGGCCCTGTCCTCGTTCTTCATCGAGGATCAAGACTTCGGACCCGACCAGGGATTCCAGGGACGCGTCCGCGCCGGTGCTTTCGGCCAGGAACCGAAGCTCGGAGCGGGCCACGGCCCGGACATCGACGGCTTTGAGGGCGCGGACACCGAGGACGATCATCTCGGGGCCCAGCTGAAACGCCCCGCTGCCGGATCGTCGAACCACAAAGCCCTCTTGCTCCAGCACGCCCAGCATCCTGTGAGCCGTAGCCTTGCTGAGCCCTACCTTCTCAGAAAGCTCCGTGAGGGTCCAGGCGGACCTCTCGTCAGAGAAGGCGCTGAGGAGCGAGAGGACCCGCTGAACTGCTCTGGTCCCGGGTATTGGCTCAGGAGACGACATGACCCTAGATTCTTCACTCTATGGAACTAGCTTTCACCCTATGAAACAGTGTATGTTGGTCTGAGTCGGCACACAAGGGTACCAAAACGGAGGCGCTCCTTGGAAACCACGCTGAGTTCGCAGACAAAGACGGTGGTGATCGGGCCGGGGAACCCCGTCCGGATCATCGGAGAGCGGATCAACCCCACCGGACGGAAAGCTCTGGCAGCCGAGATGGCCGAGGGGAACCTGCAGCGGGTCGCCGACGATGCCCTGGCCCAGGTGGAGGCCGGCGCCGCCCTGCTGGACGTCAATGCGGGCATTCCCATGGTGGACGAGCCCGCCCTGCTGGCCAAGGTGGTGGAGCTGGTCCAGTCACTTACGGACGCCCCCCTCTGCATCGATTCCAGCGTGGTGGATGCCTTGGCCAGCGGTCTCGGGGCCTACCGGGGGAAGGCCCTCGTGAACTCCGTGAACGGAGAGGAGGACCGACTGGAGGCCGTTCTGCCCTTAGTGAAGAAACACGGCTCCGCGGTCATCGGCCTCGCCATGGACGACGACGGGATCCCCGAAACCCCCGAGAAGCGGCTCGCTGTGGCGAGGAGGATTCTGAGCCGGGCTCAGGACCACGGGATCGATCCGGCCGACGTGGTCATCGATCCGCTGGTGCTCCCGGTGGGCGCTTCTCCAATGGCTGCGAGAACGGTCCTGGAGACTCTTCGCCTGGTAAGGGAGGAGTTGGGTGTAAACACCGTTTGTGGGGCCAGCAACGTGTCCTTCGGTCTCCCCGATCGGCCAGGGCTGAATGCCGCTTTCCTGGCGATGACGGTAGCCAACGGGATCACTGCGGTCATCGCAAATCCTCTCGAGGAGGTCAGCCGCATGAGCCTTTTGGCAGGCGACGTCCTCATGGGAAATGATGAGCATTGCATGAAATGGATCACCGCTCACCGGAAGCCGGTCCCGGAGGTGTAGGATGGCCCTCTTCTCCCCCGGGCGTTACCAGGAGCCATTCCGGCCTTACCGCCGGGACCAGGACGGGATTCCACTCCGGGTCCTCACCCGTGTGGAGTCCTGGGTCAAAGGCGGTCTCTTCGGTTGCAGGATGTGCGGCAACTGTATCCTGAAGCAGACCGAGTACATCTGCCCCATGACCTGTCCGAAAGGGCTCCGAAACGGCCTCTGTGGAGGAGCCACTCCCGAGGCATGTGAGGTGGACCCTTCCAGGCCCTGCACCTGGTATGAGATCTACGAGAAGGCAAAGAAGAAGGGGCGGGAAGACCAGCTTCTGGAGATCAACGCTCCCTTGGATGGCGCGAGGGTGGGGCGTGAGACCTGGCTCGAAACCCTCCGACTCCGGAAGTCCCGGGGGAAGGGGCCGCGCCTGAGGGATATCTTCCTCGACCAGAAACGGTTCAAGCAGGAGTGGGATTCCCTCTTCTTCGATGCGCGTCAACCCGACTGGTGGCAGGGAGACGACAGC
>JABDNZ010000465.1 GCA_013043565.1 Gemmatimonadota bacterium
CCTGTCGGTAGTGGCATGGATCGGTGACAACATCCAGGATTTCCCGGGACTCACGCAGGAGGTGCGGGACGACCCAGCCGGGTTCTCGGCTTTCGGGCATTCGTTCTTCGTCATCCCGAACCCCATGTACGGCTCCTGGGAGCGTAACGAGAGCCGCTAAGAGTCAGACTGTGGGGCAGGAAACCCCGAGGGTTCCGGCAGTCTGCGCCAACCGCCGGTCGGTTGTGACGAGGTCGGCGCCCAGGTCTTCGGCCAGGGCTATGTAGGCAGCGTCGTAGGGCGACAGGACGTCCCGAAGCTGAAAACACCGGGGCAGGAGTCTTTGATGGCCGTGCCGGCTCAAAGGTAGATCCAGATAATGGCGGATTGCCTTCTCGGTCCGTGAGACGGTTGCAAGGTTGCGCCGGAGGATCGTCCGGAGGGCCGACACGACCTCGAGGTCGCAAAGGGCAGGGACGTGGAGATCCGCCTCCGGATCGGTGAGGTCCTGGTTCAAGGGCCTTGCCCGGGGCGTCCGAAGCAGAAGATCCACTAGGGCCGAGGCGTCGACTACAAGAAGTCTCATCAGCCCTACCGCTCCATCCGCCCCTCCCGGATGAGCTCGGCGGCTGTGACCTCTAGCTCTACCGGCTCGCTAGACAGAATCCTCCGGAACACCTCCCTTCGATCCGGCCGGGCCACCTCCCGTTCCAGGATCTCCTGGATGTAATCCGTCAGGGTCTGACCCCTAGCCCTGGCTCGGAGCACAAGCTCCTTGTGCAAGCCGTCCGGCACGTTTCTGACCTGAATCATCTTCGACATACTCCAGGGTAGGCACATGTGAAGCACATGTGCAAGAGTGGCCCATGGCCTCTCATTCCGGGCAAGCCTCTGGACACCCCGAATCTGCCTGAAAAAGGGGGCCGCGACATGGCCAAAGAGGACCTCTTCGCTTGCCTCCGGAATCGTTCGCGGCCAGAGTACATCGTCGTGTCCGCCTTCTCGGACTTTCAACCCGGGTTGTTTCATCATGCTCGAGCCCAAGCAGGGCCTCGTTCAACCCGAACGGGGGCCGGTACCCCTGGGGGTCTGGCTCATCGCCGCCCTTTTCCTGGTTCTCCACCTCCTGCCCCGCCCCGGGTACGGATTCCACCGGGACGAACTCCTCTACCTGGCCATGGCCGATCACCTGGAACTGCTCCGTATGCAGTTTCCGCCCCTGATCGCGGTGCTGGGGCGTCTGGCGAAGGCCCTTCCCCTCGACACCCTCGCTGCTATCCACCTCCTGGCGGGGTTGGCCGGGACGGCGGTCCTGGGCCTTGGTGTAGCCATCACCCGTCGCATGGGAGGCGGCCGCGAAGCCCAGATCCTCGCGGCGTTGGCCCTGGCGGTGGGCCCCTTCGCCCTCCGGACGGGGGCCCTCTTCCAACCGGTGGTGTTCGAAGTGCTCTGGTGGAGCTTGGCCGCCCTGGCGTTTGTCGCGCTCCTGGACGAAGGAGACCGGCGCTGGTGGATCGTGTTCGGGGTAGCAGCCGGGCTCGGTGGGCTCACGAAGTTCAGCGCGGCCATCTTCGGCGTGGCCATGGCCCTGGGGGTCATGGCGTCCCCTCTTCGGCGGGACCTTCGCAGCCGTTGGCCCTGGATCGCCGTCCTGGTAGGCGGCCTGGTCGCGTTGCCGTCAATCCTGGGACAGCTCCACTGGGATTGGCCTTTCCTCGCCCAGCAGCAGGTGCTCAGGGAAACCCAATTGGACCGGGTCACCCCCGGAGCGTTCCTCACGGGGCAGCTGTTCCTAACAGGCGCCGGAGCCCCCCTCCTCCTGGCGGGCGCCATCGGCCTGTTCGCCTCTCGATCTCTCCGCCGCTTCAGAGCCCTGGGGACAGCCGCCCTGGCCGCGCTCCTCTTCCTCCTCCTCCTTCGGGGAAAGGAGTACTACTTCGGCCCCATGCATCCCGCTCTCCTGGCCGCCGGAAGCGTCATGGCCGGAAGCTGGCTCGCGAGCCGTCGGCGCGCCTGGTGGGGCGCCCTGACCTGGGCGGTGGCAGGAGGAGCGCTCCTGTTGCCCATGGGGATCCCGCTCCTGTCGCCACCGACCATGGCGCGCTACTCCGAAGCCCTCGGCCAAACTCGGGCCGTGACCACCAACCGGGGGACGGTGCTGCCCCTACCTCAGGACTACGCCGACATGCTCGGCTGGAGGGAGCAGGCCGCCGAGGTCGCCCGGGTCTACCACGCGCTTCCGGAGTCGGAGCGGGGCGGCGCGGTCATCCTGGGTGGGAACTACGGAAGGGCTGGCGCTCTGGCCCTGTACCACCGGGACTTCGACTTGCCCTACCCGGTGAGCCGGCATGGAGACTTCTGGGCGTGGGGGCCCGGAAACGAAGAACCCAGCGTGCTCATTATCGTGGGTGGCAGCGTGGAGGAGCTCTCGCCTCTCTTCGAGGACGTGGTGGAAGGGGGGCGGGTTTCCAACCCCCTCGGTGTGGAAGAAGAGCAGGACGTCGGCATCCACCTGTGCAGGAGTCCCCGAGAGCCCCTCCTGGAGCTCTGGCAGCGCCTCGGACCGGTTTGGGGGTAGAGGAGGGCGTGCCCTAACCCCCACCTCCCCTCACGAAACTTGCCTCGACCAGCCCCGCCACGGATCCGTCGTCATTCCTCACCGGGACAAACGTCTCCATAGCGTCCTCCATGTGGAGGGTGCCGTCGCTCTGCAGGTAGAGCTTGAAGGTCCCTTGAAATGGGTCGTGCACCACCAGGTGGCCGTCCCCCAGCGACACCCTGATCGTGGTCTCGGCCTCCTCTCCCAGCGGCGCAGGCGGATAGGGCCACTCCCCAGCGAACTCGGCAAGCTCGCCGTGGGGAGCCGACGTGATCAGGGGGTCCGGCATCACCTCCAGGGGCGTTAGCGCCGGGTTTTCGGTCGGGGTGCCGGTGCGGGCGGCCAAAACCTCCGCGATCAGGTCGAGGAGCGCCGGCATGGGGGTCCCTTCCCCTTCGTACGTGTTGGCTCGGTTCACGATGACCATGTCCGATTTGGGGAGCACGGCGATCATCTGGTTTCCAACGCCCTGGGCCGAATACATGCCATGGTCCCGGAAGGGAGATTGCAGGAGGATCCACCAGTAGAAGCCATAGCCAAACACGTCGTTGTCTATGGAATAGAGGGCGCTGCTCCGGTTCACCCAGTGCTCCGAAAGGACCCTTTCGTCGTCCCATGTCCCGTGGCGGGCGAAGAGGAGTCCGAAACGGGCCGCGTCCCGGGCAGACAACCGGAAGGGGTAGGCCGGGTACCGAGACTTGTCCAACTCGTAGTGGTAGTAGCCGTCGGAAACCCGCCAATCCTCCATCTGAAGGGGGCCGGCGAAATGCTCGTCGTAGGCTTCGAAAACGTCCGCCCCCGTCAGTTGCATCAGGATGGTAGCGGAGGTGTTGAAGTCCCAGTTGTTGTATGCGAAATAGCGGCCTGGGCCCTCGCTTCCCCTGGGTCTGGAATCGGTGCGGCCGGCATAGGCAGCCGGGTGGAACACCCCCGACCGAGCCTTGAGCAGGTCCAGGATCCGGGCCTGGCGTTCAGACTCCAGAAGGGGATCGGGCCAGTCGTCGATCCCCAGATTCTCCAGAGTCATGTTCAAGTCGATGTCCCCTCGGTCCCAGTAGATGCCATAGAGGGCCGAGAGAAAGCTCTTCCGCACCGAATGACACATGAAGCGCCGGCCCACGTCACCCCAGGCAGCCACCACGGCACCGTCGGCGATGACCATGAAGGCCGAAGACGGCATGGACTCCCAAGTCGTTCGGGCCGCTTCCAACCTGACCGGGTCGAACCCAGCCTCCTGGACGTTGACAAATCGCTCCCATCCATCGCCGGGAAACCTTAGCTCGGCGGCCTGGCCCGAAACCGCAACGGGCACGGAAAGGAGGAGGAGCAGTACCCACAATAGAGGCAACGGTCGCCGCGCCAGCTCTCTCTCGGAACGCATAGGTCACTCCTTGGAGGACGAAAGCACTGGAGTTGGGTGGTTGGACCGGATAATAGGGTCTGGGCCCGAAAAGAAGGAGGGGCGCCGGCCCCGGCTCCAGGAAGCCTCTAGTTCGCCGAGGGGGCCAGATCCGAAGATGGTCGTAGCGGCTTAACCTCGAAGTCGACCTCCCTTCCGAGGATATGGAGGAGGGCAACCAACTGGCCCACGGACTTTCCGTAGTAGGTCGGATCCAAGAGGCGGTAGAACTGACTCGGTGAGGTCCCAAGACGTCGAATCATCTCCCTCTTGCTCAAACCGCTCTCCTCTGCCGCTTCCCTGGCCACCGAAGTGAGGCGGTACAAGAGAATTCCGTTGAGGAGGTCAGGGTCCTGGTTGTACTCGAGCACGGCGTCGAGATGTACGGTGTCACCAGCCCCCGATTCCAGGTGGTAGGTGAAGGCTTCGTTTCCCGTATCCGGATCCGGGTAGACCTCTCGCACTCGGTCCGTCCTGGTAGGCCGAGCGACGAGCTTCGCAAACGGATATGCGTACTCCCCCTCGGATGTGCTTAACTCGAATGTCCCTTTTCGGTTGTTTGCCCTTACCGCGAGGATCTTCAAAGCAGACCTTCTCCCTCCAAGTCCTCGATGAGCTTCTTGAGACGGCGGGAGGGGCGTCCCTTCACCGCCTCTTTTGACCTTCCCCATCTAACTAGTACCAATATTGGTAACACTTATCAAGAAGGACCGACGCGGGAATTCAGGCCGAGAAGGTTCTGACTAAGGATGGGCGGGAGCATGGGTGGATGGGACCTCAGATGCGCAGACAGGCACCCTACCTTAGACTGACCCAAACACCCGACCCCTCTTCATGCCCCGGGGAGCCCTGATGCGCACGGTTGTGACCCGAAGTCCCGTTTTTGCCCTGGCCCTGTCCCTCGTTCTGGTCGGAACGGGGTGCGAGCCGTCCTCCACCGCCAGCGTGTCCCTCCGGAACCTGGCACCCGCTACGCCGGAGGACGTGGGAATGTCATCGGAGCGCCTCACGCTCCTGCACGACGCCATGCAAGGCCTCGTGGACGAGGGCCGTTTGGCGGGGATCACGACGATGATCGCCCGGAGCGGCCGGATCGCGGATTTCCAGACCTACGGTTTTCGGGACATGGCGGCGGGCGATTCCATGACCGAGGACGCCATCTTCCGCATCTTCTCCATGTCGAAGCCCATCACGGGCGTCGCCCTGATGATGCTGCACGAGGAGGGGAAGTTCCGCCTGAGCGATCCGGTCAGACGGTACATCCCAGAGCTCGCCGACATGATGGTGGCCGCCAGTTGGGGCCCCGACGGTCCGGTGCTGGAAGACGCGGATCGACCCATGACGATCCGGGACCTCATGACCCACACGGCGGGTTTGGCCTACGGTATCGGCGACCCCCATCCGGCGGATCGGCTGTACGCCAGGAGTGGGGTCCTGGACATGTCGGGAACGCTCGAGGACATGATCGACAAGCTGGCCGGCCTCCCCCTGCGCTTTCAGCCCGGAACCCAGTGGTCCTACAGCATCTCCGTGGACGTCCAGGGCTACCTGGTGGAGGTCCTTTCGGGCCAACCGTTCGACGAGTTTCTCCAGGAGCGGGTCTTCGATCCCCTGGGGATGGAGGACACCGGCTTTCACGTTCCGGCCGAAAGCCACGGCCGTTTTGCCCAGGTCTATTTCTACGATGACGAGGGGAACCTCACGCCTCCGCCGGAGAGCGACAACGCCATCGTCTCCATGCAGTTCCTCGAGCCAGCCACGTTTTTCTCAGGCGGTGGTGGACTGGTCTCGACGACCATGGACTACATGCGCTTCTGTCAGATGCTTTTGAACGGAGGGGAGCTCGACGGGGTGCGACTCCTCTCCCCGACCACGGTGGACATGATCCGCACAAATCACCTTCCCCGAGAGATGGGGGAGTATGCGCCGGGGCAGGGCTTCGGGTTGGACTTCAGCGTCGTCCTGGACCCGGTCGAGGCCGGGTCTGTGTCAGGCGGTGAGTATTTCTGGGGAGGAGCGGCTGGAACCTGGTTCTGGATCGACCCGGTTGAGGATCTGATTTTTGTTGGGATGATCCAGCAGTTCGGAGGCCGAGTGCCCGACGTTCGGTCCCTGTCACGGCAACTCACTTATGCAGCCATCACGGAGTCCCGAGGACAGAACCATGAGTGACGAGAAGAAGAGCGAAGGATCCGACCGAATCACCCGCAGGGGGTTTGTCACCCATGCCGCCGCCGCAGGCGTCGGCGGAGGATTGGTGCACATAGTGGGAGGGAAGCCCGGTGGCCTGCGGGCTGAACCGGCGCCGACCTCGGCCGGCGGGGTTGAGGGCGCATCCGGGGAGTCTCGGGCGACGGCAGAGATCCCCAGGAGGCCTTTCGGAAACACCGGGACCGATATCCCAATCGTCGGCCTTGGCGCCGGGAGCCGCTTCTACGGCTCGACCCCCGACGACGAAAGCGCGGCCGAGCTCATTCGTGCTGCCATCGATCGAGGCGTCGCCTTTGTGGAGACCGGTGCCAACTACGGCCCCGACGGACTATCGGAGAAGCGCATCGGCCTGGCCATGAAGACTCATCGTGAAGGGGTCTTCCTGGAGACCAAGGTCGACGAGCGGGGCTACGACGGGGCCATGCGGGAGATGGAGCGGAGCCTGACTCGGATGAATACGGACCGTCTGGACCTGGTGCTTCATCACCTTCTCTCCAGTGAAGAGATGGTGGCGGAAGTGGCGGCCCCGAACGGGGCGGAAAAGGCGATCCGGCAGATGATGGACCAGGGTGTGGTAAAGCACCGGGGGTTCTCAGCCCATCTTCCCTCCGTGGCCCTGGCGGGAATCGAACGCCTCGACCCCCAGGCCATCCAGCTTCCCATCAACGCGGTACGGGTACCTGACTTCGAAGCCGAGGTGGTTCCCGCGGCTGCCGAGGCCGGCATCGCCATCATCGCCATGAAGACCTGCGGGAACGGGTTCTTCTTTCCGGCAAATGCCACGACCCCCGACCGCATCGAGCGGTACGGCCCGCCCCCGGGTGCCTGGGACCGTTGGGACCTGCCGACCTGGAACGACTACATCCACTACGTGCTGTCCCTGCCGGTGAGCACGGCCACTATCGGCATCGACTCGTTCTTCACCCTGGAGGGGGTGGTGGCGGCCGCCTCCTCTTATGAGCCCCTGTCTCCGAACCGCATGGCTTCCATCCACGAAAGAGCACAGATCTTCTCGAGCACGGGATACTGGATACCCAGGGACGCCCGGCGGGGGGACGGATGATGTCCGCCAAAGCCCCAATCGCCCTCCTCTCCGGTCTGATCCTCAGCGCGTTCCTCCTTGTTCTGGTTGGGTGCGAAGGAACGGGAGACGGCGCCCCTAGCGCTGCCGGAGGTGACCGGGATGGAGCCGCCACCAATCCAGCCGTTTCCTCCCTGATCGACGCTGCGCAGGCGGAGATCACCGTGGAGGCCATGGACGAAGAGCTGGATTCGATCGTCCAGTATGAACGGCTTTCGGGAGAACCGGGAGAGATCGCAGCCGTCGACTATCTGGTGAGGACCCTCCAAGCCGAAGGCATACAGGTGGCTGTGGACACCTTCCTCGCCTACATCAGCGATCCCGTCTCTGCCACCGTGGAGGTCCCGGGCACGGACCTGGCGCCCGAGGCCATCACCATCTCCGGGTCCGGAAACGTTCGGAACCTCCAGGCGCCGGTGGTGGACCTGGGCGGGCTGGGAGATCTCCCTCCGTACCTCACCGAAACCGGCGAGCGTTTGGTCCTGGACGCCGACGGCCCGGCGGGGTCGGCCGAGTATTCCACCGTGCCGGACCTCCGGGGGCAGATCGCGTTGGTCACCGGCCAGCCTCGGCCCGGCCCGGTGGTCCAGCTGACCGAGATGGGCGCGGCAGGCGTCGTCTTCGTGAACCCTGAGGAGCGCCTGAACGACCTCACCGTCACTTCCGTCTGGGGCACGCCGTCTCTGAGGGACTTTCACAGGATCCCCACCCTACCGGTGGCCGAGATCAAGCGGAGCGACGGAGACCGCCTTCGGTCCATGATGGCGGAGGGTCCGGTGGAGATTCGCATGAGCACCGAGACCCGAACGGGCTGGAAGCCCCTCCACCTGGCGGCGGCCATCATCCCCGGTCCCGCCCCGGGTGGACCGTTCGTGCTGGCCGGCGGTCACCTGGACTCCTGGCACTTTGGCGGAACCGACAACGCTGGCGCCAACGTGGCCATGTTGGAGATGGCTCGGGCCTTTTCCCGACACCAGGACAGACTCCTGCGGGGGTTGGTGATCGCCTGGTGGCCAGGACACAGCAACGGGCGGTACGCAGGATCCACCTGGTACGTGGACCAGCACTTCGACGAGCTCCGGCGACGGGCCGTGGCCCACGTCAACTTCGAGGGCCTGGGACAGATCGATGCAAAACGGTTCGGAGCCTCCACGTCGGCATCCATGGCCGGGTTGGCTCGAACCGTGGTGATGGAGGGAACCGGCGAGTCCATCCCACCCAGTCCGCCGGGAAGGAACTCGGATCAGTCCTTCAACGGGGTCGGCCTCCCACTTCTCCAGATCAACCACTCCCGGTTGGCCGAGGACGGAGGATACTGGTGGTGGCATACGCCCGACGACACCCGGGACAAGGTGGACGCCACCGTTCTGAAGGTGGACGCAGACCTCTACGCCGGGGCCCTTGCTCGGCTCCTGGCCGAACCCGTGCTTCCGGTCGATCTCTCGGCGCCGGTGGAGCGGCTGGGCTCTCTCCTGGCGGACAGGCAGGAGATGGCCGGCGAGCAATTCGATCTGGGCGAAGCCATGGTCCGACAAGCCGGGCTCCTGTCGGCAGTGGAACAGGTGGAGGAGGCTCTGGCCGAGGGCGCGTCGATCCCCGGTGCCGGCTCATCGGGCGGCGCTTCTCCGGATCTGGACCTGGCGCTGGTCGCCATACTCCGTCCCATCCATCGGATCCTCTACACTGGACTGGGCCCCTATCACCCCGACCCGGCGGTCACGGTAGGATCTCTCCCCGGGCTGAACGCAGTGGACATGCTGGCCGAGAATCATCCCTCCACGGACCGCTTCCGCATGGCCCTAACGACCCTCCAGCGGGAGTACCCGCGGATCCTGGAGGCCATCGATCGGGCAAGGGATGAGGCGGAGGGAGTGCTGAACGCGTTAGGGGGTGGGTAGGCTCAAAAAGCCATCGATCCGCCCCTCAGCCACCCCCAACCTTCTGGGCTAGGAGAGGCCCCACAACCAGGGGAGAGGGTGGTGCTCGCTCGATGGGATGTGTAGTTTGTTGTGTGGAGGTTTACACATGGCAACAAATCTCGACCTGGATCCGGAGCTCTTGAACCGAGCTCTGGCGGTCAGCGGAAAAGAAACGAAAAAGGCCGCGGTGACGCTGGCCCTGGAAGAGTTCATCGCCCGCCGGGAGCAAAAGGAGATCCTCGAGCTCTTTCGGGCTCTCGACTGGGATCCGGATTTCGATTACAGGGCGGAAAGGTCCCGTTCGTGAGCTTTCTGGTCGACACCAGCGTGTGGTCCATGGCCCTCCGGCGAGACGCTCCTCCCGACCTTCCGGAAGTCCGGGCCCTGGGGTCAGCCCTAGAGTCCGGTGAGGTGGTCGTTACGACCGGCCTGGTCCTTCAAGAACTCCTGCAGGGGTTCGCTGGGCCGAAAGCGCGGGAGGCCATATTGGATAGGTTCAAGGCGCTCCCGTTCCTGGTCCCCGATCGAAGCGACTACATCGAAGCGGCGGATCTTCGAAACCAATGCAGACGCTCTGGGGTTCAGGTCGGTACCATCGACGCCCTCCTCGGGGCCTTGTGCGTGCGCAGAAACCTGAGTCTTCTCACCACCGATGTAGACTTCAAAAGGATGGCCGAGATCACGCCCCTAACGGTGTGGCCGAGTCAGGGGTGACGGGAATGAACCGGCATCGATCGATCCTCTTTCAGAACTGAACAACATGACAGACAGAAAGCTCAGCTGGGGCGTCATCTCCACGGCAAAGATCGGACAAAGGGCCGTGAACCCAGCCATCCAGGCCTCGTCAAACGGCGAGCTCCTGGCCGTTGCCAGCCGGGATGCGGGCAAAGCCCGGGCCTTCGCCGAAGAAGCTGGAATCCCGACTTCCTACGGCAGCTATCAGGCCCTCCTGGACGACCCCAGCATCGACGCGGTCTACAACCCCCTTCCCAACAGTCTTCACAGGGAGTGGACCATTCGGGCGGTTGAACAGGGGAAACACATCCTCTGCGAAAAGCCCCTGGCTCTCGATGCAGCCGAATGTAGGGAGATGGAGGCCGCCGCCGCCGCAAACGGCGTGAAGCTCATGGAAGCGTTCATGTACCGCTTCCACCCTCGAACCGAGCGTGTGTTGGAGATGGTTCGAGAAGGCGAGGTGGGAGACATACGGCAGATCCGAAGCTCCTTCACCTTCCCCCTGGACCGGCCCGACGACATCCGATGGGATCGGGAGCTCGGAGGCGGAGCCCTCATGGACGTGGGCTGCTACTGCATAAACGTCAGCCGAACCCTGGCTAGACGGGAACCGGTGGAGGTCCGAGCCATGGCGAACTTCCGGGACGGCGGGGTGGATCAGCAAATGGCAGGGAGTCTGCGTTTCGAAGACGGACTCCTGGCTCACTTCGACTGTGCCCTGACCATGGACCGGACGGAGGTCTACCACCTCCTGGGTACCGACGGTCACATCCGAATCCTGGACGCCTTCGTTCCAGGAACCGAGGACGTCGTCATCGAACGGTTCGACGCCGAAGACAACCTCACCCCCATCTCCGTCCCGGGCGGCGACGAATACCGTCTCATGGTGGAGCACTTCGCAGACGCCGTGTTGAACGACGGCCCCCTCCGGTACTCTCCGGAGGAGGCCGCTCTGAACATGAAAGTCATCGAGGCGCTCTACGAATCCGCCCGAAACGAAGGGGAGGTGGTGGCCGTCGATTGACGGGGATGAGTCCCGTTCCCGCTGGGCTCAATACCTAGGACAGAGCCTTGCCAATCTCAGCATCTTCCACCACGGCGTAGACCTCCTGGTCCACCAGGTCCGCCCAGGCGAGGATGAACTTCGAAAGCGCCACGGGGTCATCGGCCTCGATCAGGCTGAACCCGTCGCCGTTTCCCATCTGATGCCAGCGACCGAGCATGGTAACCCCTTCTGGGGCTTGGGGGTCGTTCGTCGTGAAACGCTCGACCGCGGCGGCGAAGTTCTCTTCTTTGATGCTCCAACGGGTGATGTACTTCATTGCGGGACTCCTTGTTGGATGTGCGGCGCGCGGACCGGTTCAAGGGCGGATTGCGCCGCCGGACCTCCAGGGAAGTCATGACAGAAACCGTCGAGTTGTTATGGTGGGTGCCGAGGCCCAATTAGCACCGGACGGGGGTTAAGTGTCAAGGACTAGACCGCATGGCCATGGCGAGGGCCTACTTTTTCCTTGCCCCCCTCAACCCATCAACGCAGCTTGCACGCATACCTCTTTAATCAGGTCACGTATATGGGGGGCCGCGGGCTCCCCCAATTCTGGAGGTGTCTATGCTGAAGAGTGCTAGTCCGTTCTGGCCGGTGGGAGTTGTGCTGGTTTTGATGGGAACGGTGGTTCTCGGGTTTTCCGCACCTGACGGCCAGGAGCGAGTAGAGCATAGGGTGAACATCACGGGGTCCGAAGACGCTCCAAGGGCTGCCCCGGAGACAATTCAGGTCCGGCGTGGAGATTTCATCAGTTGGGATAACCCATACGGTCCGGGGGTCAGGGTGGTGATTACGCCCGCCGACACCATCTCCTATCCACCACGACTGATGATATACGTGAAGGGTAGGCAACGGATCAAATTGATGCCTAACGTGACCCCGGGAGTCTACAAGTACACTGTGACGGTGATGCGGGGAAACGTTGTTGTGGGCGAAGAGGACCCGCACATAGACATCAGACCCTAGTTGATGGCCCGGGAGATTAGCCCCCGACGAACTCCCCGCGGGAGGTATCAGTCAGTTCGATGAACCGCGGGTGATCCCATAGCTCCTCCCACCACCAGTTCGTCGGCATGCCAGCCCGGTATGACGGACTGGCCTTGAGGAAAAGCTCGAGGGCGTCTAGGGCTCCGTCCACCTCTCCCAACCGGAGGCGGGCATTGGCTTCTTGGACCCACGTCCTTGAGCCCACGGCTTCTGGGAGGGCCAGAGCCTGATGGAGCACGACTCGGGCACTGTCCGGGAGGCTGGCCCTCGCCAGCACCGCTGAAACCTGAAGAAGCTGTGGGGGCCATGACAGGCTTCTTTCGTGGGGTGGGGAGAGCCGAACCACCTCCTCGGCCCAGTGCCAGGCCGAGTCTGGATCGGCTTCAGGACCTTCGGGACCAGCTAGGGCCGCAAGCCGGGCTGAGGCGAAGCTCGGCCTCTCCGGAAACCTCTCCCGACCCTCACCGCACCACCGATCCACGTCCGTCCATAGTTTGAGTTCCAGAGAAACGCTACAGAGTTGGAATAGGGCCCCAACAGCGCCCATTTGGAAACGGTCGGCCTCGTAGGCCTTTTCGGACAGGACCTTTGCTTCGGCGTATCGACCTTGAGTCAAGTAAATGTCAATCAAGACGTCAAAAGCCCTGAGGCGTCCGGGATCCAAGTCCGTCGCCTTGACCAGATCCTCTTCAGCATCACGCAAAAGAGAGCCGGCTTCTCCTGGTCCGTTCACCGCAGAAGCCAGGTGTTCGAATAGGATCCCACGAAGCTCCAACGCGCCGGAATGCTCAGCCTCTTTTTCCAAGGCTCTCTCAGCGTGGCCGATCCCGACCCGAACCCAGGCCGGGTCGAACCTACCCCTTGAAGCTCCCAGGCTGGCCTGTTCCGACGCCACCCATCCCCGCTCCACAATCGGGACGATATAGGATGGGTCTGCCTCCTCCGCCATCTCCAGGATGCTATCGGCTTTCGCGAATGCTCGTGCCGCAGACACCGTGTCCCCGGATGCAGAAAGTTGAATCCCGTCGTCTCGGCACGATTCGGCCTGGAGAACCTGGTCCCAGGCGAGTTGACTGTCCGTGCCAGCCTGGAGAGCCGTGATCTCCATGCGTACACCCAACCACTCCCGAAGGCGCCGGAAAACCCTGGTGGCCAGATCCCCGGTGATGGCGTATGTGCCGCCGGCATCACCCACTACGACGTCACCGCCTATGTGGCTGAGGTCATGGGCATCGATCAATTGGACACTGACGTTTATTCGATCGGACGCGTCCATGACCGACCCTTCCACGAAAGCGTCGATCCCGAGTTCTTCTATGGCAGAAACCGGAAGCTCGATTCCCTTGTACGGTCGCATGGCGTTAAGGGACACGACTTCCATGGTCCCAAGCTGAACGAGATGGGTCCTGACATACTCTGTAAGGTTGTTGCCCAGCGCCTCCAGCTCAGGGTCTTCACCTGCCGCGTCGAAGTAGGTCACGGCGATCCTTGCGGGCGGTCCCGGTCCAAGGGTCCCCTCTCCATCACATTGCTCCAGAACCCGGTTCCCGCCGAACAGCGCCACCATGAACAGCCCCGCCACCGCCAGCCATCGAACTGGGCGCACTCCGGTTTGTTCTCTTCCCTCCCTCAACCCGCCCACCGATCCGCGCTCGACGGCTTGCACGAACTCGGCCGCCGTCTGATGCCGGTCGGCCGGCACCTTGGCCAGGGCCTTCTCCACCGCTGCCACCAATCCGTCCGGAAGGCCGGGCCGGACTACCTGCAGCGATGGGGGTCTCTCGTGGACATGCCGGGCCAGAACCGAAGACGGGGTGGGCCCGGTGAACGGAGGCTCCCCGGCGAGCATCTCAAAAAGAACACATCCCAAAGAGTAGATGTCGCTGCGCCCGTCGAGGGCCCCATGCCCTCCTGCCTGCTCGGGGCTCATGTAGGCCGGCGTTCCCAACGAGGCCCCTGTGCGTGTAAGGCGCTCGTCCGCCGCTTCCGCCACCGCCTGGGCCACCCCGAAGTCGGCCAGGACGGCCTGCCCCGCTTCCAGCATGATGTTGGCGGGCTTTACGTCCCGATGGACGATGCCCTCCTCATGTGCGTAGGCCAGAGCGCCAGCGACCTCGCGAGTAATCCGCACCGCGTCGTCGACCGGGAGTTGGGTTTCCTTGGTGAGGCGAGCCCGAAGAGACTCACCTTCCACAAAGGGCATGACATAGAAGAGGTATCCGCCGGATTCCCCTGAGTCGTGGACAGGCAGGATGTGGGGGTGGGTGAGGTTTGCCGCAGTCTTGATTTCCCAGAGGAACCGCTTAGGCCCGATGCTCCGGGCCAATTCCGGATCCAGGACTTTTACGGCCACCCGGCGGTCATGTTTCAGATCCCGGGCAAGGTACACCCTGGCCATGCCCCCGGCGCCGATCTCCCGTTCGATGGCATAGCGATCGGCGAGGGCGGCCCTCAGGCCTTCCTCGTTATCCATCACCCGTATTCCCCTGGGAGGATAGAAACCGGTCCAGTCCGGTTATGTAATGAGGAACGATGTGATGCGGTTAAGGAATGGGCAAGGATTTCAGCCGATGCGTGCGCTTTTCGACCATTGGCCAGTCTGCGGACGGATGGGGTGAGGGGTCTAACTTGACCGAGACGGAGGGCGTTCCGGAGCTGGCCTCAATGCGCAGAGCACGGAGAGGTTAGATTTCGGCGACCGAGCAGCAGTCACTGCCCGTCGAAACACTTCATCCATCCCCGTTCAAACCAGCAAGCGAGGATCACGGTCACGATGAAACGAATTACCCTACTGTCGCTATCCGTCCTTGCCGTATTGCTGGTTGCCCCGGGCCTCCTGGCCCAAGCCCGCACCTTCTCGGACACTCCCGACGTACTTCTGGGCCTGAAAGAGGATCGCTCCCCGTCCATGACCTTCGTGGATGTGGAGGGCGACGGCGACCTGGACGTCATCGTGGCCAACGGACGGCATTGGCCCCAGCAAAACGAGGTATTCCTCAATAACGGACAGGGCCGCTTCACGCTCGGGTACCCCTTGGGCCCGGAGCTGAGCACGACCTACAAGGTTCCCGCAGGGGACCTGGACTGGGATGGATATCCGGACGTGGTGGTGGCCAACGACCTGGCGCCGAACCAGATCTACCTGAACGACGGGCTGGGCCGATTTCTGCTGGCCGGGGCCCTGGGACCGGAGGTGGAGTCGACCCGAGGTGTCTTCCTGGCCGACCTGAATGGCGACAGCCTGTTGGACGCCCTGGTGACAAACAGAGGCATGGAAAACGGGATCTACCTGAACATGGGTGGTGGGGAATTCGGCCCCAAGCGTGGCTTCGGGACGTCCGACGACTCCACTATCTCTCTGGCTGTAGCCGACGTGAACCGGGACGGTTACCCCGACCTCGTTCTGGCCAACCGGGACGGGCAGCCCAACGCCGTGTACCTGGGGGACTCGGACCTGAGCTTCGCTGAATCGCTCCCCTATGGAACCGGCTCCGACGAAACCAGGGCGGTGGCCGTGGCCGACATGAATGGAGACGGCCATCTGGACCTGGTTACAGCCAACATCGGCGAACCGAACGGCGTGTATTTCGGGGACGGAACGGGCCAGTTCGACGGAGGTGTTTCCGTCGGAGATGAGGCCCAGGGAGAAGCGACCGAGCAGAGCTACTCGGTGGTGGTCACCGACATGGACCGGGACGGCGATCAGGACATCGTGATTGGAAACGTCCGGGCCCGGAACGCTGTGTACTTCAACGACGGGACCGGGAGGCGGTACTCGGTGGTGAGGTTCGGCCGAGAGGCCGACGTCACGTACGGGGTCGCCGTGGGCGACGTGAACGGAGACGGCTACCCGGACATCGGCGTGGCGAACTCCGACGGGTTGAACGGGATTCACCTGAATCGTTCGGCGGGGGCTGGGTAACGGGGGTCCCCGGGCGGGTTGCGGCCTAGGAGACTGGCCGGGTTGCGGCCCCATCCTCCGGCCTTCATGCTTGCTGGAGAACGGAATCCAGCTCTTCAGCGGAAGGCCCTTTCATGATGTTCCTTCGCCGCCCCGTCGCAGCCGTCGCCGTCGCCCTCACCACTATCCTGGGCCTCGGATCGCCGGCCATGGCCCAGACCAGCCCGGTCTGGGGCCAGACAAAAGTCAAGAATTACCTACCCCATATGACCGTGCCGGAGGTCCAGGATCTTCTCACCCGCACCGACATGGTCATCATTCCCGTGGGATCCATCGAGCAGCATGGCCTCCATCTCCCCACGGGAACGGACATCATCAGCGGCATCGAGCGAGCCAAGCTCATCGCGGCCCAAACCGATGTTCTGGTGGCACCCATCCTTTTCCTGGGCCAATCCCCTTACCACATGGAGTTCGAGGGGACCATCACATTGTCGTCGGAGACGATTCAGCAGGTGATGGTGGAAGCTGTGGAGAGCCTCTTACGCCACGGGTTCAAGCGCTTTCTGTTCCTGAGTGCCCACGGGGGGAATGCTGCTGCCACCACCTTCATCGTGGACCGCATCAACCAGGAGACCCCGGGGATCGCCGTGGACCTCGGGTCGGCCATCGGTCCGTTCAGGGAACGTGAAAGGTTGGCGGGAATCCCCGACCCCGGGCTTTTCGACCGGCATGCCGGGGTCAGCGAAACCTCCCGGGCTCTATACCTCATGCCCGACCTGGTCGATCTGGAGGCTGCCGTCCCTGCCCAGCTGACCCTCCCGGATCACATGGAGGCCATGCTTCCGGAGGTCATCGCGGGGGACCCCACGGCCCTGAAGGTTTTCCTGGCCGAGGGGCTCAAGGACTCGAAGACGGGCAAGGGCACATCGGCTGCCGAGATGTCCACCACCGGCGTCTGGGGCGTCCGGGACCCCAAGGAGGCGACCCTCGAACAGGGCCGCATCGAGACCGAGGTCTACGTGGACGCGGCCGTGAAGTTCATCGAGCGGTGGAAGGAGCTACGGCCCCTGGGGGGGTAGGGGCGGGACTCCCCCGACCATCGTCTCGGCATTCGGCCCGACAACGTTCCTAGCTTAAGGGGCAGTCACAAGAATATAGATCTGCTTCCCACTCCCGGAGTTTCTCATGAAGACTAGACTCCTCGAAGTGCGACTTAACGTGCTATTCAGGGGGCTGGGCCTCGCGTTTCTCCTGACCCACCTGGCCCCCATGCCAGAGGGGCTTGGGGCAGCCGGGGCACAGGTGACACAGTCGCCCAGCCCTCTCTCGGACATGCCCGTCAGGGAGGTCACGGTCTTCAAGGACGGTCATGCCTTCGTGCTCCATAGCGGCACCGTGCCTGTGAACCGCGATGGAGATGTGATCCTGGACTATCTCCCCAGGCCGGTGATCGGCACCTTTTGGCCGTTTTCCTCGGACAACCGGGCTCGGCTCACCTCCGTGGTGGCGGATCGACACCGAGTGTCGGTGGACAGGACGGCCATCACCCTGCGGGAGCTCATGGAGGCCAACGTGGGCAGGGCGGTCATCATCCGAGAGCAAGGGCCTTCCGGCGTCATGGAGTATCCGGCGACGATTCTCGACGTTCCGGCACAGAGCGCGGACGAACAGGAAACCCTGGACCCCACGGGTCCGGGGGGGCGGGTGGAGGTAAAGGGAAACATCGTTCTGCTCCAGACGGCGTCGGAGGTCAAGGTCGTCGCTATTGAACGCATCCTGGGCCTGGGTTTTCCGGACAATTATGACGGGCTCCTCCCCCGGGGGGAGTTTCGGGGCATGCTCACTCTGAACCTGGACTGGGGCGGCGGTACCGGGCGAGATGCTGACGTTGGCCTCCTCTACCTTCAGAGGGGCATCCGCTGGATCCCGAACTACAAGGTGGAGATCGACGGGGACGGACGGGCAGTGGTGAGGCTCCAGGCCACGCTCGTCAATGAGCTCGCCGACCTGGATGACGTCACCACCCACCTGGTCATCGGTGTGCCTCGCTTCGTCTTCCAGGATACGCCGGACCCCATGGCTCTTCAGGAAACCGCCGCCGAGCTTTCCCAGTACTTCCGACAGGGAAGCCAGACCGCCCAGGGATTCTCCAATGCCCTGATGACGCAGGTGGGCTTCGCCTATGAGGCGGAGGGACTTCGCCAGGACATGGCCCCTGCGGGTCCGGGTGGCGAAACCGGGCCCGAGGTCGTTGGCTCCGCCGAAAACGAGGACCTCTTCGTCTTCACCGTGGAGCACGTGACTCTGAAAAAGGGCCAGCGAATGGTGCTTCCGGTAGCCGAGTACGAGATGGACTACCGGGACGTGTTCGCCCTGAGCATTCCCTTCACGCCTCCCCCGGAAGTGTGGCGAAACTTCAACGCTGGCCGACAATCGGAAATGGCCCAAATCCTCGGCGCTCCGAAGGTCATGCATAAAATCCGCCTCACCAACGACGGCGACCATCCTCTTACCACCGCCCCAGCCCTCATCCTGGCCAACGATCGCCTTCTGGCTCAGGGGATGATGCGGTACGCCGCTCCCGGGGCCGAGGTGGACCTGGAGATCACGAACGCGGTGGACATTCAGGTCAAGAAGAAGGACAACGAAACCGGTCGGGTGCCCAACGCCACGGTCTGGCAGGGGGACCAGTACGGGCGAGTCGACCTGGGCGGGACCATCACCCTCACCAGTTACCGGGACGAACCGCTGACCGTAGAGGTGGTTCGCCATGTGCTGGGGAATGTCGTGTCTGCGGCCCGGGACGGTGAGATCGAGATGGTGAATCTGTTCGAAGATCCCTCATTCTCTCAGGGCGCAGGACCCTTTCCCACCTGGTGGGGGTGGTTTTCCTGGCCCTGGTGGTGGCACCACTTCAACTCGGTGGGGCGGATTACCTGGACCGTGGACTTGGAGCCTTCTGAGCCGATGGAACTGGCCTACACCTGGAACTACTTCTGGAGGTGACGTCCCCAGGAGACACGCTGGTGCTTCTTTTTACTGGGAGGGGTGCGCCCCATCCACTATGTCAAAGCGTCCGCCAGGATATCCGGGTTGAACCCGACCACCAGGACTGAGCCCTTCCGGATGGCCGGCGCTCTGAGCTTCCCCGAGCGCCCCATGATCAGACCAAGAACCTCGTCGTCGGGGGGGCGGGCCTTGGCCATGTCGAAGTGGATCGTCTTCTTACCCTTGGCCACGTACAGATCCTTGATCCCCTTCATAAGGGCCAGGGCCCCTTCCGCGTCGATGGCGTCCTTGGCGTTCTGAACCTCGCCGTCACGGATGTCGTTCTGCGCAAGAAACTCTTGCGTGCGTTTGCAGCTCTTTCAGCCAGGGCGGTGATACCGCCATTCAAGAGTACCGGACATTAGAAACTCCGAGTTGAGTCAGCGGGGCAGGGATTAGTAACTGATCTCCCGGTCCAGAACAAACGTCCCCGCTTTCAATGTGCGGGTCGGATCACTTTGGAGAGTCAGCACCCTATCGGCTGAACCCCCCAGCCGAATCCATGTACGTCGGGCCGAAGGCGGCCAGCGCATCTTTGACTTCTTCGGTCGGGGATCCGTAAACCACGAACCGGGTGGGCGCGAGGATCTCCATGAACCGTCCGGCAAACTTCTCACCGAAGTTCCCCAGGTGGGCCATCACTGCGTCTGAATCGGTGTAGCGCTCAAAAATGTGACACGCGGTCCCGTCCGGGCTGATGCTCCACTGGTAGTCCACGGTGCCTGGCTCAGTCTCATGAGTGGCTCCAACCATCTCTTCGATCAAGGCGGGAAGCTCAGCCCCCTTCCCTTCCTGAATGTTCAACTCCAGGATCCAAGCTACGCCTGTTGCCATGTGCGGGTCCCCTTTGGTTGGAATAGGTCCGTGGTTTTTGGTGAGTAGCGAAGGCGAACAAAGCATCGGACGGCAGTTAACTGTCAAGGGTCATTTCAAGAAGCCACGATCTTCGCTGCGGTTCCGGGCCAGCAACACGCCGGAACGCTGGCCTACTTCGTGCCTACCCAGAAAAAAACCCCGCCCGGCCTTTTTCAACCGGGCGGGGTTTTCCTGCTACCACCTACATCCCCATTTCCGCCTGGATCGTCGCTCGCAACTCTGCGTTCGTCTCGAGGACCGAATCCAACCGGAAGGCGAACTGGGAGCCACCAACGCCTATTTCCGAAAGCTTATAGCGGAAGTGCGGATCGGATTTCATTTCCGACCAGGGTCGCACCCACTCCATCGTATAACTGGTTCTGAGCGCCTCTCCCTCGCGCTCTGCCCCCATGAAGAGGTAGGGTGCCGTGGTCTCTTTGAACTCCCGGTAGACCGTCATGTACATCTCGTAGAACTCCCACATGTACGGGTGTGTCACCTCGTAGTAGCGCACCAACTCCTGCCGGAGTTCCGGGTGGGTGATCACGGTAAGGCGCCCGGCGTTGAGGAGGTTGTCGTATCCGGTCCGGACCTGCTGATACGAAGTGTAGTAGAAGAGATTCATGAGCCGGGGTCTGATCGAATCCTGGGGCGCATCCATGTTACGCAGAATCCACAACACCCTTTCGTCGGTTGCCTGGCCCCGATTGCGCACCGCCGTCATCTCGACCGAGTCGGTTTCCAGGTCGGCCAGAATCATCTGGAGGGCGGTCCGCTCGTCGGCCTGGTCGACGGACACCTGCACGAAGCCGACGACCAGCACCACCGCCAGCATCACCATCACAAACGAGAAGCCCTTCAGAAACGAAGAGGTTGATTGTTCAGGCATGGGTCATCCTTTGAAGAGGTGGGAGGAACGCGTGCAGCTTATCCACCAAATAAAGAACGCGCAATTGCTGCGGGGGCGTTCGGGCGCAGGGGCTGGCGAATCGGATGCCCGTGATCAGGTCCCGCCCACCACCCGCCTAAACACCATTCCCACCGCCCGTCCCGCCTCCAGTATGAAGCCTACAATCTCGCCTCCCTCTCGCTGGAGCACCAACGTTCCGAAGGGGGTCCTGATCTGACCGTTGTCTTCCAGGAGGACCAGCCCCCGCTGGCCGAGGGGCCCCCTCACCATCAGCCCACCCTCCTCCTGAACGAGGCGATATGTGACATCTAGCTCCTCGCTGTAGTACTCGCCCACCACCTCCGAATAATCTCTGGTGACCGACACCGGCTCGGATGGATCGAACCGCTCCGCAGTAAACTCCTGGCCCCGCTGGACCACTTCCATGAAGGTGAATTTCCCTGCTGTCAGTCGAGAGAGTGTCATGTCGATGTCGGACGCTTCCAGCCGAAGTCGGTCGTTGGCCAAAACGATCACGGGCGTCCGACCACCATCCTGACTGAAGATCAGGCGGTCCCCTTCCCGCCGAATCTCCACCTCGATCCCCATGGACGCTCTCCAGTGACCCACGAAGGCATCGAGTTCGTCCGGGGTCAGGTCCACGGCTGTCTCCGGGCCAGTCGGGGCCTCTTCGGCCTCAGCCTCCAGGAGGGGTTCCAGGTGATCGGCTAGTACAACATCGGCCACCTGCCGACCTCGGGTTGGGGGGTCGGAGTTGGGATAATTGCAGAGCACCAGGACCGTGGTCTCCTGCTCTGGGAAACGGAGAAGATCGGACCGGAAGCCAGCCAGTGCCCCTCCGTGGCCGATGGTGGCCACGCCCCGGTACCGACCGTGTGTGAGGCCAAAAGCATAAGGAAGGGCCTGACCATTGTTCAGAACGCCGCGCTCCCGAAGCTGCTCGGTGAAGCCGGGGCCACTCACCTCTTCCGTGTAGTAGTTCCGGTCCCAGTGGACCAGGTCTTCGATGCTGGAGTGGACTCCCCCGGAGCCTACCTTGTCGAAGTTCCAGGGGTTGTTCATTCGGTAGCCGCCTCCCGCCATGGCTTGGTAGCCCACAACCCTCTGGTCCATCACCTCCAGCCGATCGTCATGGATGTAGGTCCGGGTCATGCCCAGGGGGTGTAGGATCTCCTCCTCGGTGTACTCCCGGAGTGTCTTGCCCGTAGCCCTCCCAACGATCTGAGCCAGGAGGAAATACCCGGAATTGCTATAGAGATACCGATCACCGGCCGGAAAGTTGGGGTTCTTTTGGCGGCCCAGAAGGGAGAGGACCTCCTCGTCGGAGTTCACGTCCTCTGCCCGAATCCCTGCAAGGCCCCAGAGGTTCAGGTAGTCCCGAATCCCTGACATGTGATGGATGAGATGTCGAACGGTGGTGGGTTTCTCGTATTCAGGGATCTCGGGGACCCACTTCTGGATCGGATCATCTAATGACAGATGACCTTCCCGGACAGCATGCGCCACGGCCGCCGCCGTGAACTGCTTCCCCACCGAACCCAGGTAAAAATTGGACCGGGTGGTGATGGGAAGACCATAATCCAGATTCGCCATCCCGTAGCCCTTCCCATAGACCAGCTCTTGTTTGATCACCACGCCCAAGGCGCAGCCCGGACCCGTAGCGTCGATGTCGGCGAAGACCGCATCGATGGCCTGGATCATTTCCGGGGGAAGAATGGATTGGGCCGTGAGGGCGACCGGGGCGGTGAGGAGGAGGGTAGTCATCCACAGGATGACCGGTGTTTGTCGGCGGGGGGCCCGGGTCGTATGCATGCTGCTCTCCTTCGAGGACGGACTTTGGAAGATCTGGATGGTTGGGTCCGAAGATAGGCTCTCGGTGCCGGAAGGAGGAGGGAAGAACGGCCCGGCGTCGGGGTTCGAATCCCCGCGTGGCCATACCCAGGAACGATCCTCCCTTCTTTGGGTCTGTCTTATTCCATTTACTTTGTATTGCAAAGTACTTTGAGTTGTGTTAGTATGGAGCAGGAGATGGGTCGGGAGGTCTTGAGATAAACGTCTGGGGGATCTGATGACTGAGAACGAACTAAGAAGGCTGGAACGCGCCACCTACCTCGCCACGGCGGACACGGGCCTGTGGGACATCCTCCTGGCCAGTGTGATCTCCAGTTTGGCTATTGGCCCACTTCTCTCCGTCTATCTCGGCGACTTCGGGGCCTCTGCGGTATTCCTACCGTTTTATGCCCTCGTGTTTTGGGGGATCCACCTCGTGAAAACCAGGGTGATCCATCCACGAATCGGGATCGTGGAATTCGGGAAGCCTCGTCAGAAGCGTCTCAAGAGCCTGGGGGTCATCATGCTCGTTGTGAATCTGGTTGCCCTGGTTTTGGGCATCGTTGCGGCGTATCGATTTCCGATGGAGCAAACCGATATCGTCCCCTACATCTTATCCCTGATCCTCCTCGTCAGTTTCTCGACGGCCGCCTTTTTCCTGGAGGTTCCCCGGGTCTTCTTCTACGGCCTTCTTCTGGCCACAGCCCCCGTGGTGGGGGAGTTCCTGTTCCAGCGGGGATATGCCACCCATCACGGCCTCCCCATCACGTTCGGGATCTGCACGGTGGTGATCTTGGTGGCCGGGATCGTGCGCTTTGTGCGTTTCCTTCCGCCACGCATACAAGGGGAAGCTTCATCTCGGGAGGGTGGCTATGAGTGATCGAGGCCCGTCCGATTGGATGGATCCGGTCATCCACGCCCCAGCCAGGCTCCAAATCGTGATGCAGCTCTTCGTGGTGGAAGGGGCCGACGCCACCTTCCTTCAGAATCGGACCGGCCTCACTTGGGGGAACCTCTCATCTCACCTGAGCAAGCTGGAGAGGGCCGGTTACGTGAGGGTGGAAAAGACGTTCAAGGGGAAGAAGCCCTGGACCATGGTGCGGTTGACCGAGAAGGGTCGGGATGCATTCAAGGCCTACCGGGCGGGGATGCAGGAGGCCCTCTCGGACCTGCCCTGACGGCCGGGGGGAGGAAAACCGAGCCGGGGGGGCGGAGCCTCGCTCTAGGGAGAGGGGGGACGATGCCGGCCCCCGTCGCCGTACATCTCCCGATAGAACTGCTGGTATTCGCCGCTCCTGATTCGTTGCCACCAACCTTCATGGCGCCTGTACCATTCCACGGTCGACTCGAGCCCTTCCTCGAACCCCACTAGCGGTTCCCAGCCCAGCTCCTTAACGGCACGGGAGTGGTCGATGGCGTATCGTCGATCGTGTCCCCTGCGATCCTCCACAAACGTGATGAGTTCGTCCGAGATCTCCACAGCGGAGGCAATGGCCCGGACCACCTGGAGATTCGTCCGTTCCGCGTTACCGCCAAAGTTGTAAACCCTCCCTGCCGAACCATTTTCAAGGGCCAAATGCAGGCCCCGGCAGTGATCCGACACGTGGATCCAATCCCGCACGTTCAACCCGTCTCCGTAGACGGGAAGGCTTCGGCCTTCCAGGGCGTTGGTGACCATCAGAGGAATCAGCTTTTCCGGAAACTGATAGGGTCCGTAGTTGTTGGAGCAGCGAGTGACGATCACGTCGCTCTGGTGCGTCGTGTGATAGGAGAGGGCCAGGAGGTCGGCGCCAGCCTTGGTGGCTGAATAGGGTGAGCGGGGGTTTAGAGGCGTCTCCTCGGTGAAACGGGGCGCATCGGGGTCCGGGCTCTCCGGGTCGAACCACGGAAGCTCTCCGTAGACCTCGTCCGTAGACACCTGAACAAAGCGAGGAACCTTGGCCTCCAAGGCGGCCGCCAGGAGATTCTGCGTACCCATCACGTTGGTCTGAACAAAGGGGGTGGCCGATACCAGGGACCGGTCCACGTGGCTCTCGGCGGCCAGGTTCACCACGGCGTCCATGCCCTGAACCAGCTCCCTGACCAACTCGAAGTCGCAGATGTCCCCACGAACGAAGCGATACCCCGGATGATCGGCCACGCCTTGGAGGTTCTCGAGGTTTCCGGCATAGGTCAGGGCATCGAGGTTGGTGACCTGGATCCCCCGGTCCCCGTCCAGGATGTAGCGAATGAAGTTCGAGCCGATGAACCCTGCCCCGCCGGTTACCAGGATTCTCATGAAGGGCTCTCTTCATTCGCAGGTAGAGATGATAGCCCAAATGGGCTCACGAACTCCGAGAAAGGGGGCAAGGCTCGGTCCTTTTCCGAAATCACGTATCGCTCCATCCGGGGCCACTCGATGGCCAAATCCGGATCGTCCCAGGCCACGCCTCCCTCGCACTGGAGCGAATACGGTTCGCTGACCTTGTACACCAAATGGGTCTCCGGCTCGAGAGTGCAGAACCCGTGAGCGAACCCGGCCGGGACAAAGATCTGATTCCACCGCTTCTCGGACAGCTCCACGCCCTCCCAGGATCCATATGTGGGAGATCCCACCCGCAGGTCCACCGCCACGTCGAAGACCGATCCGCGCACGACCCGGATCAGCTTGGCCTGGGCGGAGGGAGGGGCCTGGAAATGGAGGCCCCGGATGGTCCCTGCCATAGCCGAAAAGGAATGGTTTTCCTGAACGAAGCCCACGTCTATGCCCGCCTTTTTCAGCTCCGCCCGCGAATAGGTTTCCGAGAGGAATCCCCGGTCATCTTCATACTTCAGCGGCTCGAAAACGACCAGACCCGAAACGCCGGTAACTTGGCCTTGCATCAGGCGTTCCCCGTCGGTTGTTCGTGGGTGTGCAGTACGGCGTTCTCCCCGTCCTCCGCCACGAGACTCGTGGCCCTGTAGAGGGACTCCACGGTCCCGGCATCGGTCCACCAGCCCTTCAAAACGTGGTGCCGAAGCCCTCCCCAGGACAGATAGCGGTTGTTGACATCCGTGATCTCCAACTCGCCCCGATCCGATCTCGTGAGGCCGTCGATGATCTCGAAAACTCGGTGGTCGTAGAGGTAACAACCGGTCACCGCCAGGTTGGACGGGGGGATCGGGGGTTTCTCGATGACCTCCGCAATTCGATCTCCCTCGAAGCGGACAACCCCGAAGCGCTCCGGATCCGGCACCTCCTTGAGGAGGATCATGGCCCCCTCGGGCGAGTCTTGAAATGCCCGGATGGCCGGTTCCAGAGGATCTTGAAAGATGTTGTCGCCGAGAATGACGACGATCGGTTCACCGTCGGCGAAGTGGCGGGCCAATCCCAGAGCCTCGGCGATCCCGCCCTCGCCGTTCTGGTAGGTATAGTTGAGGTGCCGAAGCCCGAAGCCCGAACCGTTTCCCAAGAGGCGAAGGAAATCTCCCGCGCTTTCACCCCCGGCCACCAGAAGGATATCCTCCACCCCGGCGTTCACCAGTTGCTGGATCGGGAAGTAGATCATGGGTCGGTCATAGACCGGGAGAAGGTGCTTGTTGGTGACCCTTGTCATGGGTTGCAGTCGGGTCCCCAAACCTCCGGCGAGGATCACTCCCTTCATGGCGTTTCTCCAAGGTAGGATTGCAGTGACTCGGACCAGTGAGGCAACGGGCGGTTCAAGAGGCTCTGTGCCCTCCCCAGATCCAGAACGGAATAGAGGGGCCGCGGGGCGTCGCTTTCCCACTCGGTCGCAGGGATGGGAACCAGACTGGTAGACAGCCCCTCTATCGAGACGATCGCGGTCGCCAGATCGAACCAGGATGCGGTCCCGGAGTCACATCCGTGAACCGTTCCGGTGGCTCCCGCGGAGATCAGGTCGAGGAGAGTATTCGCCAGGGTACGTCCCCAGGTGGGCCGCCCGAACTCGTCGGCCACTATCCTGAGCTCCGGCCTCTCCCGGGCGAATTTCCGAATGCTATCCACGAAGTTTCTCCCCCCTCTGCCATACAGCCAACTGGTTCTGACCAGGAGGTGGTCTCCGCCGACTTCTCTTACTGCCTCCTCACCCGCGAGCTTGGACCGCCCGTAGGCTCCTACCGGAGCCGGCGGGTCCGATTCTTTGTACGGTCTTTTGCTCCGCCCGTCGAAGACATAGTCCGTGCTGATATGGACGAGGAGGCAACCGCTCGCCCCAGCGGCCAGCGCCAGGTTCCGGGCTCCATCCCCGTTGACGGCCATGGCCAGGTCTTCGTTGGATTCGGCCCCGTCCACATCGGTATACGCGGCGCAATGAATGACTACGTCGGGGGCCGCGTCCTTGACCATTTCCATGCACCGGTCGGAATCGGTGACATCGAGGGTGCCTCTGGAGGAGGGCAGGACTGCGTGGCCCCGGGCCCCGGCTTCGGCGACCACATACCCGCCCAATAACCCTTTTGAACCGGTGACGAATAACCTCACGTATTCAACCTCGTTTCTGATATGCCCGGGGCCTCGGGACAAGGGGAAAAGCCTGAGCCTGGAACGGCGGAGACAGGGGAGGACGACCCAGGAGGGATCGGACTTGGACTCACGAACCTCTCTTCCAAGATAAAAACCTTTCCTTCCCGATTTCCAGGCTGACGAACATCCTTGCTCCTCGGTAGAGGGTGTCCCTATCGTTGAAGACGGGTGGCGATCAAGCCCCCTTCGACCGCACCACGGTTCCAGGGTGACCTGGGACCGGCACAGGGCGCGGTTCAACCGGCTCGCCTGGTCTGTGGGACCCCACCAAGGGGAAGCCCATCGGGCCCGGGGCAGCGTAGGGAAGACCCACTTTCTAGCCGGTTCTCACCTCGAGTTGGAAGCTTCGAAACAAGACATCCTTCGGGCGTTTTACGCCTCGAAGCCCACGCGCCGTATCGAGCCTGCCGAAGACGCCCTCGGCGGGGTCCTCCCTCCTCTCTAAAAGGGGGAATGGCCGGCTTCAACGAGGGTTGACTGCGAGACAGCCGCCATCTCGGCATTGCTTGGAAGAGGTTCGTATGCTGGCCTTTCCACCGTCCGGACAAGAGTGACCTCAGACCGCACCAGGACCACGGAGGGCGTCCGGGATGCCCGGCCACGGGCGGCCGGGAAGTTTCTATTCGTCGACGGCAAGAAGTGGATGGTGAAGGGGGTCACGTACGGCACATTCCGACCAGGCCCCCACGGTGAGCCCTTCCCCGAGCGGTCGATGGTGAAGCGGGATTTCGAACACATGGCCCAGGCGGGGTTCAACTCGGTGCGGACCTATACCGTCCCGCCGGATTGGGTTCTGGATGAGGCCGCCCAGGCAGGAATGCGTGTGATGGTGGGTCTGGCCTGGGAACAACACCTGGCATTCCTGGACGAAGCCGGCCGGGCTACGGCCATCGAGAGGCGTATCCGTGACGACGTATCCCGATGCGCCGGTCACCCGGCCGTGCTGTGCTACGCCGTGGGGAACGAGATTCCGTCCCCCATCGTACGGTGGTCCGGGCGGAAGAACGTCGAGCGGCACATCCGTCGCCTCTGGAGCGCCACGAAGGAAACGGACCCCGACGGGCTCGTCGCCTACGTGAATTACCCATCCACCGAATACCTCGACTTACCCTTCCTGGACCTGATGGCCTACAACGTCTACTTGGAATCGGTCCCCCGCCTTTCCAGTTACATCGCCAGGCTTCAGAACCTTGCCGGCGACCGGCCGCTCCTGATGGCTGAGCTCGGGTTGGACAGCCGGCGAAACGGACTCAAGGAACAGGCGAGGCTGGTGCCGGCCCAAGTTCGGGCAGCCGAGGAGGGCGGTTGCGCGGGTGTTTTCATGTTCTCGTGGACGGACGAGTGGCACCGAGGCGGCCAGGACGTCGAAGATTGGGATTTCGGCCTCACGGCACGGGATCGGTCACCCAAGCCGGTGCTGGAAGCCGTCCGCCGTTCTCTGGTGGAAGCCCCCGAACCCGCCTCCGGCCGGTGGCCCCGTATCTCCGTGGTCGTAGCAGCCTTCAACGCAGGGGACACCCTGGAGGAATGCCTTGTTGGACTGGAGGCTCTCCGGTACCCGGACTACGAAGTCATCGTCGTGGACGACGGGTCTACGGACGATACCGCGACCATCGCCGGACGCTTCGAGACCAGACTCATCCGCACCGAGAACCGGGGCCTGAGCCGGGCACGGAACACGGGAATCGATTCGGCATCGGGCGAGATTGTGGCTTTCATCGATGCCGACGCCTATCCCGATCCCGAATGGCTGACCTATCTCGCACTTTCCTTCGAACGTTCGGACTTCGTGGGCATGGGAGGGCCGAACATCGCCCCTCCGGACAGCGGGATGGTCGCTGCCTGTGTCGCGAACGCTCCCGGGGGGCCGGTGCACGTGCTCCGAACCGACCACGAAGCGGAGCACGTTCCGGGGTGCAACATGGCATTTCGCAAATGGGCCCTCGACGAGATCGGAGGTTTCGATCCGAGGTTTCGAGTCGCCGGCGATGACGTTGACCTCTGCTGGCGCATCCAGGCTCAGGGATGGAGGATCGGATTCAGTCCCGGGGCCGTAGTGTGGCACCATCCGAGGCAAACGGTCGCAGGGTATTGGAAGCAGCAGTGCGGCTATGGGAAGGCCGAAGCCATACTCGAAGCAAAGTGGCCAGAGAAATACAACCTGGCCGGGCATGTCACCTGGGGGGGGCGTGTCTACGGGCCCGGAGCCCTTCTGTTTCCCCTGGGAGGTGGCCGGATCTACGGGGGAACCTGGGGACAGGCCGCGTATCAACAGCGGGAGTTGACGTCGTCCGGGGTCCTTTGGGATGCTGCCGCAATGCCCGAGTGGTTCCTCGGCCTTCTTCTCCTCCTGGTACTCACCCTCTTAGGGCTGACCTGGAGCCCCCTCCTGCTGGCCGCTCCCCTCCTTCTTCTCGGCGCCGGTACGAGTGTGTTCAGAGCGCTGGTGGGAGGCGCCCAGGCTCGATTCCCCCGGGAGCCCCTAGGGGAGGGAAAGACCCTGCGGTATCGGGTCCTCACTGCGGCCCTCCATCTCATACAACCGTTGGCCCGGCTTCGAGGTCGTTTCCTGAGCGGTCTGGTCCCCTGGAGAACCCGGGGCCCCTTCCGAAGGTTCAGATGGCCACGGCCCCACCAGCGCCAGTTCTGGCGCTGGGTAGGGGAGTCGCAACCCTCCGTGCTGCATCGACTGCAGGTCACCCTGGACGAGGCCGGGTGCGCAGTTCGTTCCGGAGGAGGCTACGACGACTGGGATCTGGAGGTGGAAATGGGTCTGTTGGGCACCGCCCGGGTTCGGAGCTGTATCGAGTGGCATGGGGAGAACCGCCAACTGCTTCGCATCGCCGTGGTCCCCAGAGTCACCCGCCTGGCCAGCATCGGAATGATCGGAGGGACCCTTCTCTCCGCCTGGGCTTTCCTCGACGGCGCCACCCCAGCGGCTCTGGTCCTCCTGACAGCAGCTTCGGCGCTCCTGGTTCGTTCCCTCTGGGAACGCGGGGCTTCAACGGCGGCCGTAGTCGAAGGGGTCGGGGCTACCGTTGACGAAGGGATGGAGCTCTACCCCCACTCGGATCGAGTGAGGGTGGAAAAGAACCAGAATAGCCCTCGGGCAATACGTCCCGAGCCTTCAGGGCGGCCGAAGCTCCGGGCGACGGGTTGATACCTATGCGATACCTGCCCAGGGTGCTCCGGTACCTCCGCCCTTTCTGGGCCTCGGCGGTGACGTCGGTGGCGACCACGGTCCTCCTGGCGCTCTTCGCCCTTCTGGGGCCGTGGCCCCTGAAGATCCTCTTCGACAGCGTACTCGCCGACCACCCGATCCCCGGACCTGTGGTCCCCATTCTGGGCCCCCTCGCCGGGGACAAGGTCACCCTGATGCTGGTGGTGGTCGCCGGGGGGTTCGGGCTGACCCTCCTGGGCAACGGCCTCAAGGTATTCAACAGCTACGTGGAGACTCGCCTTTCCCAGGGGATGGTCCTGAATTTCAGAAGCGACCTGTTCCGCCACGCTCAGCGCCTGTCTCTTGCCTATCACGACCGCAGGCGGTCCGGAACCCTGATTTTCGCCATCAATTTCCAGGCGAACTCCGCCTCGGGCTTGGTTATGGCCCTGCTCCCGCTGGCTCAGAGCGCCCTCACGCTCGTGGGGATGTTCTGGATCACGTACACCCTCGATCCTCCTCTCGCCGTGTTGTCCCTCTCCGTGGTCCCCTTCCTCTACCTCGCGGTGGGGCACTACGTCTCCCGGATCCAGCCCAGGCTTCGACAGGTTCGGGACCTGGAGGGGGAGTCCCTCTCCATCATCCACGAAGCGGTCTCCATGATCCGGGTCATCCTGGCCTTCTGCCGCGAGGAGCACGAGCACTCGCGGTTCAGACGCCAGGGTGCGGAAGCGGTGGACGCCAGGGTCGGCGTTACGGTTCGACAGACGGCCTTCTCGCTGTTCGTCAACACCGCCACCGCCGCAGGGACAGCGCTGGTGTTGGGCTTCGGGGTCCACGCCATCCTCCAGGGCCGTCTGACGGCCGGGGAGCTGCTGGTGGTCCTGAGCTACGTGGCTTCCATCTACAAACCTCTGGAAACCATCTCCAACACCATCGGCTCACTCCAGGAGCGGTTCATCGCCCTGGAGATGGCTTTCCAGCTTCTTGACACGGAGCCACAGATCCGGGACGCCCCTCGAGCCGTGGCCGTGAACCATGTGCGGGGTGAGGTCGTCTACGAGGGCGTGAACTTCACATACTCCGGGCGGGAGAAAACCCTGGAGGGGATCAGCTTCTCCGCCCGACCGGGAGAGATCATCGGCGTGGTCGGCCCCACCGGGGCGGGTAAGAGCACATTGGTGAGCCTGCTTCCCCGTTTCTACGACCCCTCCTCGGGAACCATCCGCCTCGACGGCCAGGACATCCGGAGAATCCGCCTCCGCTCGCTTCGAGAGCAGATCAGCCTCGTACTGCAGGAGCCGCTCCTTTTCTCGGGCAGCATCGCCCAGAACATCATGTACGGCCGACTGAACGCCACCATGGATGACGTCATGGAAGCGGCCCGGGCCGCCAACGCACACGACTTCATCGAGGCCCTACCCAATGGTTACGACACGCCGGTCGGGGAGAAAGGTGTGGGCCTCTCCGGTGGCGAGCGACAGCGCATCTCGGTTGCACGGGCCTTCCTCAAAGACGCCCCGATCCTGGTGTTGGACGAGCCCACCTCCTCCATCGACTCCCGGACCGAAGAGGTGATCCTGGACGCGTTGGACCGCCTCATGTCCGGGCGCACCACCTTCATGATCGCCCACCGGCTCTCCACCATTCGGCGCCCCGACAGGATTCTGGTCCTGGACCGCGGCCGCATCGTGGAGCAGGGGACCGTCACGGAGCTGCTGGCCCTGGGTGGCCTGTATGCCCGTCTCTGGGAAACTCAGACTCAAGTCCCGAGTGCTTCCGGGAACGGGTCCCGGGACCGGGAAAACGCCACGACGAGCCCCTCGGGCCACGAGGCCGAAGCCCGTCCCAAGATCCTGTCGCCATTCCAGGAGGTGGCGAAGTGAGCGAACTCATATCCTCCCGGAAAAGCCGCCGGATCGTCCTCCTGGGCATGATCACGAAAATGCCCGTGCCCGGGGTCTTGTGGCAGACGCTCCACTATATGGTAGGGCTCCAACGTCTCGGGTACGATGTGGTATATGTCGAGGCCCACTCCCGAACGCCGTCCATGTTCACCCTCGACGGCGGAGACCACGGTTCGAAGGCCGCGGCCCGATTCCTCCAACGCCTCTTCAGCCGGTTCGGATTCGGAGATCGTTGGGCACTCCACGCACTCCACGCCGACAGGGCCTGCTATGGCTTGACCGAGAGTCAACTTCTCGAGGCCTATCAGTCGTCGGAGATCCTCATCAACCTCCATGGCGGCACACGGCCCCTACCCGAACATGCCGAGACCGGACGCCTCGTCTTTCTGGGCACCGATCCTTGTCAGCTGGAGGTCGAGCTGTGGCAAGGGCGAGAGGAGACCAGGGAATTCCTCGAAGCCCACTGCGCCATCTTCACCTTCGGCGAGAACTACGGGAACCCGGACTGCCGCCTGCCCGTCTCGGATCGGTTCGAGCTCCAGCCCACGCGGCAACCGGTGGTCCCCGACTTCTGGGAAACGGACCTCCCCGACAACGGGCTCTACACGACGGTGGCCAATTGGCGCCAGACCTTCCGCCAGATCCGATTCCTGAAAGAGGTCTACCATTGGAGCAAAGACCGGGAGTTCCTGAAGATCCTGGACCTCCCGGAGCGATCCGGCCTCCGGTTCGAGTTGGCGTTGAGCAGCTTCGAGGAAAAAGACCGCCTCCTTCTGGAAGGGCACGGATGGGGGGTGAGGGAAGCCCAAGGATTCTCCACCGATCTGGACCCGTACCGGGACTATGTTCGCCGTTCCCGGGGGGAACTCACGGTGGCGAAGGACCAAAACGTTCGCCTGAAAAGCGGATGGTTCAGTGACCGCAGCGCCACCTACCTCGCCGCAGGGCGACCGGTGGTCACCCAGGAAACCGGCTTCAGTGCTGTCCTGCCCACCGGAAAGGGACTATTCGGATTCAACGACCTGGAGGAAGCGAACATCGCCCTGCAGGAAATCGAGGCCGACTACCCGGCGGCCTGCAGAGCGGCCATGGAGATCTCCAGAGAGTTCTTCGACTACAGGGTGGTGCTTCCGGCCCTCCTGTCCAGGGTGGGGGTGGAAGGGCCGCGGGCGCCCATCTCTTTGGGTGGCGGGTACGGCGGACAGGGCCCCTTCCCTCCCGACCTCATCCTGAAGCCGGAATCCCGCAGACCTCTACGGCTCCACCCGGCCACCCTCCGAACCCTCCTGGACCGCCCGGTCCCAGGGGAGGCTACCACCGACGGGGAGGCCTCTGGAACCAGAGCCGAGCTGGTTCCCTATCCGCCTGGGGAGGCAAGCAGGAGGGGTCCATCGGCCAGCGTCGTGGTGGTCACTCTCGACAATCTCTCCCTGACACGCCTCTGCCTTGAGAGCCTTCTCGCCCACACGGCCTACCCCGACTACGAGGTGGTCGTCGTGGACAACGGCTCCGCGGACGGAACGACTTCCTACCTGAGGGACCTGGCTGCGATCCACTCCAGGGTACGCCTCATTCTCAACCCATCCAACGAAGGTTTCGCCCGGGCCTGCAACCAAGGAGCCAGGGTCGCCGTCGGGGACGTACTGGTGTTTCTGAACAACGACACGGTGCCGGCACCCGGTTGGCTCACAGGTCTGGTGGGTCATCTCGGGGATCCGGAGGTCGGCGCCGTGAACGCGGTCACCAATCGCATAGGGACGGAGGCGGAAGTCGCCGAAGCCCCTATAACGGTCGGAGAGTTCCTGGAACGGGCCCGGCTTCGTCGAGAACGACCCGGCCTACGGCGCCGAGCCGGCATGCTCGCCCTCTTTTGTCTGGGCCTCCGAAGAGAGACCTGGCTCGAAGTGGGGCCCCTGGACGAAGCCTACGGCCAGGGACTCTTCGAGGACGACGACTATTCGGTACGACTGGACCGAGCCGGCCATGGGATGTGGTGTGCCGAGGACGTGTTGGTGCACCACTTCGGAGAAGCCTCTTTCGGCACCCTGGTTCCCGACGGCAGCTACAGCCGCCTCTTCGAGGAGAACCGCAGAAGATTCGAGGCAAAATGGGGGACGCGGTGGGAGCCTCGCAGAGGAAAAGACGACGGCGAGTATCAGGAGCTGATTGGTCGGGTCCTCGCCTCCGCGGGCGGAGGTCTCCCGGGCGGTTCGACCGTGGCTGTGGTGAGTCGTGGAGACCCGAAGCTCCTCGAGTTGGAGGACGCTACAGGGTGGCATTTCCCCATGGACCCCAATGGCAGCTGGGCCGGCCACTACCCGGCCGACTCTCAGGAGGCGGTAGCTCTGCTCGAAGCCATCCGGCGCCGGGGGGCGGACCACTTCCTCATTCCTCGCCATGGGTTCTGGTGGCTGGAGCACTATGCCGGCCTCGAGCGGCACCTTTCCCGGAATGCCGAAGAGGTCTTGAAGAACGGAGACATGATGTGCTGGCGGTTGAGCAGGAACGGCAGCCCCGCCGATGCCTGTCACCCGGTCTTCATCATCGGGTCTCCCCGTTCGGGGACCAGCATCCTGACCTGGAGCCTGGGACAACACCCGAACCTCTACCCGTTGGAGGAGACCGTCTGGTTCGGTCGCTTTCACAAAGGCTTGTCCGATGCGTTCGAGCTGGGGTCCTCGAGAGGCGACAAATCCCAGCTCAGCGCTCAGGGCATCAGCCGGAAGTCGTTCTTTCGAGCATTCGGACACACGGTGGACAGGCTCGTCCACCAACACCGGGAATGGCCCGGAACGCCCCTGGGCCCGGATACGGCTTTCGCCCGGGCACGCTCACCGGAAGACCCCAAGGAGCGCTGGATCGACGGAACTCCGGAGAACTCCTTCTTCGTCCGCGGTCTCGTCGAGCTCTTTCCCGACGCCCGGTTCATCCACCTGGCCCGGGAGCATCGGTCGGTGGTTCGCTCCCTCTGCGGGTTTCATCGGATCGGGGGGCGCCAACACACGGCCCCCGAAGCCTACCGGCGTTGGATTCGCCACGTACGTGCCTGCATGGAGGCCGAAGAGGAGCTCGGCCCAGGCCAGGTCCTGAGAGTTTTCCACCGGGACCTCTCTTCAGGGCCCGAGAGCGTCGTTCGGTCCTGCCTCGAGTTCCTGGGGGAGCCCTATTCCCCGGCCTGCCTCCTACCCCTCACCCGTCGCATCAACAGCTCTGGTACCGGGCCCGTAGTCGCCGACCAATGGGAAGGGGTGAGCCCGAGCCTGGTGGCCGAGGCCGAGGAGTTGGAAGAGGAGCTCTTTGAAGCTCGACTGGTGGGTAAATGAGGAGGATTCAGGTTGGAAGAAAAGAGATTTTGGCGGAGAACCCATATGGATGATCGGCAAAGTGGTATCGCCCCATGGGAGGAGGTTCTGGAGGAGCTTCGACGGCTCAGAAGGGACATCACCAGGGGGGATGAGGAGCTCTGGGAGGCCGTGGAGGACCTTCACGATGCCGTTCTGGAGGGGACCGAATCTCCCGAACCCGCCCGGAAGGGCCCGGCGTCGTCCACTCGCCTCGATCCCCGGGAGTACCGCCGGCTCAAGCGGCGTCTATGGCGGTTCGTGGAGGACAGGATTCCCGGGAGCAGCCGGATCGCCGTGGTAAGCCGAGGCGACGACGATCTCCTGGACCTCCTGGACATGAAAACGGAGCATTTTCCCCGGGAGGCCGGTGGCGCCTACGCCGGGTACTACCCTCCCGACGGCACCTCCATGATCGCCCATCTGGAGTGGGTCCGGGCCCTGGGCGCGGAGTTCCTCCTCTTCCCGGCCACGGCCTCCTGGTGGTTCGAGTCCTTTCCGACCTTCTCCTCCTACCTCCGTCGGCATTACCCCGTGGTCGCCGAGAGCGACGGCGTCGCTGTGCTTTTCGGTCTGCGTGGAGGGACAGGGGCGAGGGAGGGTTCGGCGCGCCAGATCGACACAGTGGTGGAGTCCTGGGCCGAGGATCTCGGGCGCGGATGCTCGATCCTGGATTGGGACACGGGATTGGATCTGGAGTCCCGCTTTCCGGCATCCAGTGTCTTCTCTCCACCGGAGAACGGGGGGTCCCTCCCCTACCTGGATTCGACGGTGGACCTGGTTGCCCTGACCGGAGACGACCCCCATCGCCTTTCCGAAGCCAGGAGGGTGGCCGGCTTGTCCATCATCCGCCTGACCGAACCAGGCCACGGTCCCGACCAGGAGGGATCCGATCTTGAAGCCCGGCCAGACTCCCAGGAGGTGGTGGAGCACCTCGAAGGCCCTCCCCGGGGCCTCCCGTCCGTGACGGTGGTCGTTCCGACCTACAACGGAATCGTGCACCTGGAGCCGTGTCTCAGGGCCCTGGAGTCCACCCTCCCCCCGAGCTTCGAGGGAGAGGTGCTCGTGGTGGACGACGGCTCGGGAAGAGAAACCGTCGAAGGCCTGGCCCAGTGGGAGGATGCCCTGGATTGGCTTCGTGTGGTCCGGAATCCCCGGAACCTGGGTTTTATCGGCTCCTGCAACCACGGCGCGAAGGAGGCCAAGGGAGAGGTCCTTGTTTTCCTCAACGACGACACGGTGCCCCTGCATGGTTGGTTGCCGGCGCTGGTGGGAACGTTCTCCGCGAGGCCCGATGCGGGAGCCGTGGGTGGAAGACTGGTCTATCCGGACGGCCGCCTGCAGGAGGCCGGGAGCGTGGTCTTCAGGGACGGTTCGGGGGCCAATCTCGGGCGAGGCGACTTCGACGTGGATGGCCCTCTGTACCGATTCATGCGACGGGTGCACTACTGCTCCGGCGCCCTTTTGGCCACCCCGAGGCGTCTCTTCGAATCCATCGGCGGCTTCGACACCCGATACCTCCCCGCCTACTACGAAGACACCGACTACTGCTTCTCCGTGCGGGATCGAGGCCTTTCCGTCTACTACCAACCTGAATCCACGGTCGTCCACATGGAGGGAGCGAGCTCCGGGACCGATCCGGCCACGGGTGTGAAACGGCACCAGGCCCGGAACCAGAAGTCTTTTTACAGGCGGTGGCGGACCTCGCTGAAGAACCACCCGGAGCCACCATCCACCTACTCGTCCCTCACCTGGCACCGACTCGCCCTGGCCGGAGATGGCCCATGAAAACCTCTCCCACCCCGCCCGGAAAGGCTCTGATTTGCGCCCCGCTTCCTCCGGAGTACGACCGGGAGAGCGGGTCCCGACGGATCTTCCACATGATCGAGTTTCTCCTGGAGGCCGGGTGGACGGTGGCGTTCGTCTGTGAGAACGCCCCCCCGGATTCCAGACACCTCAGGCTTCTCCGGCAGCGAGGGGTCGCAACCCTGGTGGGTTTCGATGGCCCATTCGCCGATCTCGTCGAGGGGGGCGATTTCGACCTGGCCGTTTTCGCCTTCTGGTACATCGCAGACAGGTACGCGGACGTCGTCCGTCGGGTTTCCCCCAGGACCCGTATCGTCGTGGAGAGTGTGGATCTCCACTGGCTCCGGGGAGCCCGGCAAATCCTTGGAGGCCGGAACGGGGAACAAGGAAGTCTGGATGCGGACTACGGTGGGGATCTCGTGGCGGAGCTCAACGCATACGCCAAAGCCGACGCGGTTTTTACCGTCTCCGAGAAGGAGGCGGGCCTGGTCAATGACATCGTCGGTGACCCGGCGCTGGCTCTGTCCGTTCCCGACTGCGACGAGACACCACGATCGACCGTACCTTTCAAGGACCGCCAGGGCGTGTTGTTTGTCGGGAACTTTCGCCACACGCCGAACGTGGATGCCATCCAGTTTCTAAGCGAAGAAATCCTTCCCCTTCTTCCCTCTCGCATCCGGTCCAAACATCCCCTCTGGATCGTGGGGAACGGGCTCGAGGACCCCATTACCGACCTGGTCCAGGGATGCCCCGGAATCCGCATCGTCGGCTGGGTCCCCTTCGTCGAGCCCTATTTACATCAGGCCCGGGCATCCATCGTTCCCCTTCGGTTTGGTGCGGGGACAAAACGCAAGCTGATCCAGTCCCTCCTCGCCGGAACCCCGTCGGTCACAACCCCGATCGGTATAGAGGGGATGGAGGTAACCGACGGGAAACACCTTCTTGTCGGGGACGACGCCCGGAGCCTCGCCGAGGCGATCGAGAGGCTCCTTACCGACGAAGAGCTCTGGAGCGCCCTCGCCTCGGCGGGCCGAAGGAGAATGCTGAGATACCACAGCCGGTCGGGGGCCCGAGCCCGATTCCTGGAGGCGATACAGCTTCTTCTCAGCCGACCTTCCAAAACGCAAGAAGCCGTCTCCGACCTCGACACCGGCGGCCGCGAACACCGCGAGGTGGAGCTGAGTGCCTTCCGCAGGGCCGTGGAGCGCGCCATTCCCAACGACACCTCCGCATTGGTCGTGAGCAAAGGGGATCCCGAGCTGATCGACATTCCCATCCGGCGCGCCCGGCACTTCCCGCTGGCGGACAACGGGGGATATGCGGGATACCACCCCAAGGACAGTCGTGCGGCGGTCCACCACCTTTCTGAGGCCCGGGAAGACGCCGAGTACCTGGTTTTACCCCCCAGCTCATGGTGGTGGTTGGATTATTACGAGGGTTTCGCGCACCACCTGGGATCCCGCCACGAGCGGGTTTGGGCCGACGATGCCTGCGTCATCTACCGACTGCACCCACGTAGCTCCCCCGGGGTGAAGGCAGTTCCGGCCGCTGCCGGGTCACCGAAGGTTCATGCCTCTCCAGGGGGAATGGTGAGTAGGACCCCGAGGTGACCGGGTCGGTGGTGGTCTCCGGTGCCCTGGCCCGGCGCGCCGAGTACGGCGGTCATGTCTGGGCTCTCATGCAGTGGGTGTTGGGCTTACGCCAACTGGGTTTCCAAGTGGTATTCCTGGACCGGCTCGATCCCGACCCGGGGCCGGGGCGGGCCCTACAGGTGCAGCGATTCTTGGAGGCCATGGAGTTTTTCGGCCTCGAGGACTCCTTTTCCCTCGATCTGGGGCCGGACGAACCCCCCGTGGGCCTGGCCCGCCGAGAAGTCCTGGAGCGAACGGCCTCGTCGGACTTCCTCCTGAACATCATGGGTTATCTCCAGGACGAGCTCGTCCTTGAAAAGGCCCGAAAGCGGGTATTCCTGGATATCGATCCCGGGTTCGGGCAGATGTGGCACGAACTCGGCCTGTGCGACCTCTTTTCCGACCACGACGCGTTCGTCACGGTGGGAAACAACCTCGGTGAACCAGATTGCCGCATCCCCACCTGCGGCAGGCAGTGGATTCCCACTCTCCCGCCGGTTGTCCTTTCCCTCTGGCCTTTCCACAGAACCCGGGGCCGGGCCTTCACCAGCGTGGGATCATGGAGAGGCCCCTTCGATCCAATCGAGTTCGACGGAGAGACCTTCGGTCTCCGTGTTCATGAGTTCCGGCAGTTTTCCACTCTGCCCCGAGCCTGCGGTCTTCCCTTCGAGATCGCCCTGGATATCGATCCCGTCGAGGAGGAGGATCTGAGGCGGCTGAGAGACGGTGGATGGACTCTGGAGGACCCGTCACGGGTCGCATCCGATCCCCGAACCTATCGGCGCTACGTCCAGCAATCTCTAGGAGAGTTCATGGTAGCGAAGGGAATGTACGTCCGGTCCCGGAGCGGGTGGTTCAGCGATCGGACCGCGTGCTACCTGGCCTCCGGACGGCCGGCCCTAATGCAGGATACGGGTCTGAACGGGAGGATGGAGACGGGACTGGGATTGGTCACCTTCAACGCGCTGGACGATGCCGTCGAAGTTGCGGGAGAGGTGGCCGGAGAGTGGCCGAGGCATTCGAGGGCCGCCCGAGAGCTGGCCGTCAGGCACCTGGACTCGAACCAGGTGCTGGGCCCCATCGCCGAAGCGGTCACGGCGTGAGGAGAGCGGGATGAGAATCGTGGTGGCGGGAGCCCTGGCGAACAAGCCCGGATACGGTGGAGAAGCCTGGGTGCGACTTGCCTGGGTAAAAGGGCTCCAGGCCATGAACGCCGAAGTCCTCTTCGTGGAGGCGTTGGCTCCGGAGGGTCTGGACGAGGACGATCCAAGGATCACGTTCTTCGACACGGTCTGCGCCGAACAGGGGTTGGAGGGAGAGGTGGCCCTCCTGGACACCGCGGGAAGGGGCCTCTCCGGCCTGTCCCCCGAGGAGGTGGCGGATTTCGCCCAGGGCGCCGACCTGCTGGTGAACATCAGCGGTCACCTTCGGTGGGCGCCGGTGACGACGGGTGTTCGGCGGCGGGCGTACGTGGATCTGGATCCCGGATTCACCCAGTTCTGGCAGGCATCCGGCGAACCCGGCCTGGATCTGGACAAGCATGACGTCCACTTCACCGTAGGTGAGAACATTGGCCGGTTCGGGTGCCAGATTCCCACCGGGGGATTCCGCTGGCTACCTCTCAGACAGCCAGTGGTGTTGGACGATTGGCGGGCCGAAGCCCCCACCTCCGAAACACGTTTTACGACCCTGGCCAGCCTCCGGGGCGGGTACGGAGCCGTCGAATTCGGAGGCCGGCGATTCGGGCTGAAGGTCCACGAATTCCGGCGATTCGCCGAGCTCCCCCGAACCCTGCCCCCCGGGGTGGTGGCCGAGGTAGCCCTGGACGCCCACCCGTCGGATTCCCAGGACCGGGAACTGCTGGAGACCCATGGGTGGCGGCTGGTGGATCCCGGTTTGGTCGCCCCCACTCCAGGCGCATTCAGGGAGTACGTGAGAGGGTCAGCCGGGGAACTCTCGGTAGCGCAAGGGATCTACGTCGAGACCCAGTCCGGATGGTTCAGCGACCGATCGGCCCGGTACCTGGCCACGGGACGCCCCGTGATCGTTCAGGATACGGGGTTGGCCAGCTCCCTTCCCATCGGAGAGGGTTTGATCACCTTCCGCGATCCAGTGGAAGCGGCCGCCGGAATCAGGGAAGTTCTTGCCGATCCGGACCGACATCGGAGAGCAGCCCGCCGATTGGCGGAGGAGCACTTCGATGCTCGCATCGTGCTGGGCGGGTTCCTGGAACAGGCACTCGCTCCAGGTGCCCCGAAAGCCCCCGATCGCGGACCTGCCCCTCCGTACCCTGACCCCATGACGGGGCCCTCGCATAGGCCCCTGGCCATCGTGGCGGGGAGCATCGCCGACGTTCCCGGGCAAGGGGGCGGCACATGGGCGGTCCTCCAGTATGTCCTGGGCCTAAAAAAGCTGGGCTGGGACGTTCACCTCGTGGAAGAAATCGGCGAAGACCGACTCCTGCCCCAGGGTGTCCAGCTCGAGACTTCTGAAAACGCACGGTATTTCCTGGACGTGGCGAGGCGCTTCGGCCTGGAGGGCCAGGCCACCCTCGTACTATCGGGAACCGGTCGGTCGGTCGGCGCTACGTACGGTGAACTGGTGGAGCTCTGCGGGCGGGCCGAGGTTCTTCTGAACCTCTCCGGCGTGTTGAGGGATCCGACGCTCCGGGGTTCGGCCCGGGTTCGCGCCTACCTCGATCTTGACCCGGCGTTTTCCCAACTCTGGCACGAAGTCCAGGGTTTGGACCTGGGCTTCGATGGACACACCCATTTCCTATCGGTGGGTTTGGAGATGGGCTCCCCATCGTGCTCCATTCCGAAGTGCGCCGTGGAGTGGATCCCCTCCCTACCTCCGGTCGTGTTGTCGGAATGGCCTTTCCAGCCCCGTCCAGACCAGGATTGCTGGAGCACCGTGGCAAACTGGCGGGGTTATGGGTCGGTGGAGTGGGAGGGCGTTCGATACGGTCAAAAAGCACATGCCTTCCGGGAACTCTTCCGCCTACCCGGCTTGACCCGCACCCGCTTCGAAGTAGCTCTCGCCATCCACCCCGAGGAGCATTCCGACCTGCAGGCCCTTCGGGACAACGGGTGGAATCTCGTCGACCCCATGGTGGCCGCCGGGACCCCGGATCGATACCGACGGTTCATAGAGGGGTCCACCGGCGAGCTGGGCGTGGCCAAGGCCGGATACGTCACGGCCGGTTGCGGGTGGTTCAGTGACCGGAGCGCCTGCTATCTGGCCTCGGGTCGGCCTGTGATCGCCCAGGATACGGGCTTCGGCCCTTACCTCCCTACCGGAAGCGGCCTCCTCTCATTCCGGACCGTGGAGGAAGCAGCCGAGGGGGTGAAGGCAGTGCAGGCGGAGTACGGCAGGCATGCCTGGGCCGCACGCCAGATAGCCAGGGGTTTTTTGGATTCGGATCTGGTCCTTTCAACGCTACTGGAGAACGTGGACGTATGCGCTACGCACCTTTGAAGGAGAGGGCTCCGGGAAGGAGCCTCCCTACCAACCTGATCCGGAACCAACTACTCCCCCATGTGGCGGAGCGTCGGCCGGGAACCCAGATCCTGGACATCCGAAGGGCACCGGCACCGTACCGATCCAGCTGGTGGCTTGAAAACCTTTCCCTGGCTCTGGACGACGGAACCGTCTATCACCTCGTCCTGAAGGATTTGGCTACGACGGTGCCAGGAAGCAGAACCGACCAGGTGAAGCCCAGGGCGGTCATGAACCCCGATCGAGAGCCATGGGTCTACCAAACCCTCCTCGAACCGTCTCTCGATGGGTCTCCGCCCTTCTGGGGAACCGGATTTGAAACCGACGGCGGCGAGAGCTGCATGTTTCTCGAACGGGTCGAGGGGGTTCCCCTGTCGGAGATCGGGGACTTCGACGCCTGGCTGGCGGCGGCAGAATGGTTGGGCGAATTCCACGCGAGGTTCCAGGGAAGGCCCTCTCCCGGAGGTCCCCTCCTCCACCATGACCAAAGCCTGCACGAATGGTGGTTCCAGCGGGCCGTGTCCTACCGGGGAACCGAAGCCTTCCTTGGGCTGGAGAGCGTCCACCGACGAGCTCTGCAGGAAGCCCTTCGAACGGAACCAACCGTCCTTCATGGTGAGTTCTTTCCGTCCAACATTCTCGTGGAGGATCAGGGCGGGCGCTACCGGATCCGGCCCGTCGATTGGGAAATGGCGAGCTTCGGCCCCCCCTCATGGGACCTGGCAGCCCTGACGTCCGGGGAGTGGAGCCTCCGCGACAGGACGCAGATGATCCTGGCCTACGGCCGCGCCGCAGAGACGGCCGGTTCCCCTATCCCACCTCTGGACGGGCTTCAGCGGAACGTGACCGCATGTCGGATGCTGTTGGCCATCCAGTGGCTGGGCTGGGGCCCGAGTTGGGTCCCGCCGAGCCCCCACCGATACGATTGGCTGGAGGACGCACGCTCATGCGCCGAAGAGCTCTAGGGCCTACCGGCCCAGACCGATCCATTCCGGCACCAGGCCTGGTGGTTGGTGCCCTGGCCACCGCCCTCCTTGCCCTGCATGGGCCTCTGGCTGGCCAGGAAGTCCAAGCCGCACAGGCCCCGCCCGCCCAACCCGGGCTCGAGGTTCCGGCAGGGCCCGAGGCGAAGGAGATGTTCGTCCAGAGGGTAGGCCCCAAAACGGTGCGTTTGGATGGTCGTTTGGATGAGGCCGCCTGGGCTGAGGCGACTTTCCGATCCGATCTTCAACAGAAGGGTAAAGACCGGGGGTTCGACCCCCGGGTCGGCACCCAGGTGGCCCTTCTGTTCGACGACGACGCTCTCTACGTGGGCGCCCGCATGGAAACGGATCCTGAGTCCGAGCCCCGGGAGATCCTCGGACGGCGGGACGAAGTCGGTAACTCCGAGCGGATCCTGGTATCCCTCGACACGTATCGGGACGGTCAAACGGCTTACACCTTCGGTGTCACCGTGGCCGGAGTCCGTGTGGACCACGTTCACGCCCGGGATAACGAGGGGTGGGCTGACAAATCCTTCGATCCGATCTGGGAGGCCAGGGTTTCCAGGGACTCCACCGGGTGGCAGGCCGAGATGCGGATCCCCTTTTCCCAGCTCCGATTCACACCGGGGGACCAACAGGTGTGGGGCCTGAACGTCCGTCGATGGAACCCGGCGACGTTTCTCAACCTCTACTGGGTCGTGGTTCCTTTTTACGACACGGGCTGGGCCTCTCGATTCGGGACGTTGAAGGGCATCTCCGGGATCTCGGGCGGAGCCC